>NZ_VRTY01000213.1 GCF_008017455.1 Pontibacter qinzhouensis
TTTGCTGCGCTGCAACTGGAGCTCGTGTTGGCGCATTACCCTCTCTTCCTGCTGCCTTACAACCTGCGCACGGTTTATGACAACGGCATGTTGCAGCTCCATAGGATGGCCGCCCCGGCTCATCAAAGGTTTGCCGGTTTGCTCCTGGTAATAAGCCGCATCTTGCTGGTACTGCTTCATGTCCTCTTCATACTGCTTCATTTCCTGCTCGTACTTCTTTATTTCTTGTTCATAGGCCTTTT
The DNA here is from genome assembly GCF_008017455.1 of Pontibacter qinzhouensis. Classification (GTDB taxonomy): domain Bacteria; phylum Bacteroidota; class Bacteroidia; order Cytophagales; family Hymenobacteraceae; genus Pontibacter; species Pontibacter qinzhouensis. The sequence goes on from NZ_VRTY01000213.1 coordinate 243, forward strand.
TTTGCTGCTCATACACCTTCTTGTCCTGTTCCGATGCTCCCGGCGGTAAGGGTGCAATGGGAGGCGCAGGCGGCACTACCACATTAATAGGTGGCACAGGAGGCATAGGTGGCAAAGGTGGAACAGGCGGCATGTCGAACTGAAAGTTGATGCTGTCGCCATCGAATAGCCGGAACTGGTAGTTAAACCCGTTGTTTTTCGTTTGCTGATGGGCTCTTTCTACTGATGCCTTTGCCGCTTGCATGGCGGCGTTTACCTCCTGTCGGGTGGCTTTAGGAGCCTTTTGGGTTGCCTCCAGCCGCTGGTTCAGGAGCGTATTATAAGCTGCCATGTCTTTTTTCGGAATTCGTTTCCCGTTCACATACAGCTCCGTCACTTCTCCTTTTTTATTTTTGATGATGACCACATCGTCTGCTTTGCCATTGCCATCTTGCAGCGTGTACACAAACGCCGACGTTGTTTCAGTAGTCGAATCGGGGGGGGCAACGGTAGCGTCATCAGTTTCTTCTGTTTCTGAAGCAGGGGCCGCAGCCGGAAGTACCAGGGCAATTTCTTCTGTTGCCACAGCAGAGTCTTGGGCGGCAGGTTTAAAGCTGGCCAGGGCACCAAACGAAAGTACCGAAAGTCCGGCCACCAGCACCAGCGCCGCCACAAATCCTTCAGAAAAGGTCGGGCGAAGGGCAGGCTGCTGTACCAGCCGTTTAATGCGGTGCAGCAAAGTGCCATTTTTGCCCGATACTGCCAGCGCCATGGCAGGTGCAGTTGGCAACCGCATCGCCTCCAGCTCCGCCAGAGCGCGTGCGTAGGTAAGAGGGCTGCCGCAAAGCGCCACCGCCAAGTCGTCGCAGCAGTGTTCTCGCTCAGCCCGCACCACCCCCGACATCCACCACACAGCCGGATGGTAAAAAAACAGCACGTCGGCCACCGACTGCAGCAGGTTCAGGAGGTAGTCTTTGCGGAGAATGTGTGCCAGCTCATGCGCCAGAATAGCCTCTACCTGCACCTGCGACAGCCCGGTAACGGCACCAACCGGCAGCAAAATAACTGGCTTCAGGTAGCCA
>NZ_VRTY01000214.1 GCF_008017455.1 Pontibacter qinzhouensis
ACATATTCTGCTAACAAAGCACAGGCATTATGTTCGGCTCATGCCTCACCCATTGCCTGCACTAGCCGTTGGCAGTAAAAGAGATTGTACAGTAATAGTCAAATGGATATTAAATCAATAAATTATAAAGAAGGCTATGAAAAAAACGTATTTACTTATTCTCTTCCTTGCATTAATAGGAAACATGGTAGGTTGTAAAGACAATAATGAACCTACCTTGCCTTTAGATGGTGTTTGGCTTGAGCAAAGTGACAGGTTGGACACGATCAGATTCGTAAGGCTTGATAATGGCCCTTATTTATCACTGGACAGAGGAAGAGAGATCAGGAATGGTGAGGTCCTTCCTAAGTACGGTTCTGGTTTATACAACTACCAGATAAAAGGAGACTCCATATCACTGCTTAACTTGTCTTCAAGCTGCTCCTCTTGTTATAAGACGTACTATTTCGTGATTAAGGGAGCAGAACTAAGAATTGGTGACTTCTATGAAAAGAATTCACCAAACCCCCAGCCCCTTATTTTTATAAAAGATTGAAAAACTGCTCCTGCCAACAAAGTATATAGGGCATAAACGCCTCATATACTAGACCGTTATGCTATATAAAAAATGAAAACAAAAATTAGGTTACTTACTGTCGTGTTTAGCTTGGTTATGTTAGGTGCCTTCGCATCAGTACCTGCTGTAACCTATCTTAAAGTTGCAAAAGAAGATTTCTTAGAAATAAACATAGCCACTATGGCTTCTTTGGTAATGCTCCTGTTGTTTTTAGGAGGTCTAACAGCCATTATTAAGTTGGTAAAAGTAATCATCATTAATGAAGAAATAAGGAAAGTAACAATTAGGCACCCATTTCTTTTACAAAGCAAAGAATACAGCTTTGATGAAATTAGTGGTTTTCGCTGGTCATACCTAAGTGGGAGAGTAAGGTATAAGTCAATTAAGCTTAGAACTGCTGACAGTAGAGTTTACCAGTTCTCCGACTTCGAGGTCGGGAATCTTAGGGGAATTGAAACATTGATTTATAAAAATTTTGAGTTAAAACTTGGCAAGGCGTGGCTATCACCTTCAGAAAAGCAGAAGCAGTTTGAGCTACAAAGAAGCAGAGCATTTGATATTGAGCAAGCAGAGGATATAAACTGGTATCTTTGGTCTGCCATTATCATGCTTACAATTTTGTTTACTATCCTTCTTTATAAGTTCTACGAAAACGGGCTTAGTATTAAAGTTGGAGAAATAGTTTTCCTAACTATAATACTCATCTCC
>NZ_VRTY01000215.1 GCF_008017455.1 Pontibacter qinzhouensis
AAGAAATTTGATTTCGAAGCATTTCAGCAAGAGGCTATTGCCGGCCTGTATGCAGGTCAATCATTAACAGGCGAGCAAGGTATATTTGCTCCCTTGCTCAAACACTTTTTAGAGGCCGCCCTGGAAGGGGAAATGGCCGCTCATTTACAGGAAGGTAAAAGTGTTGACACCCCTTCGGCCAACCGCCGCAATGGCAAGGCCAGAAAGCAGGTGAAGAGCCTGTCGGGGGAGTTTGAGCTGCAGACGCCCCGGGACCGGGAGGGCAGCTTTGAGCCCCAGGTGGTGGGCAAGCGGCAGGTGATCATCACCGAGGGCCTGGAGGAGAAGGTGATCGCCCTCTACGCCATGGGCAACAGCTTCCGGGACATCTCCCGCCACATCCAGGAGCTCTACGGCATGGCGCTTTCGGCTACCCAACTCTCCGAGATAACCGATAAGGTAGTGCCGGCCATGAACCAGTGGCGGGGCAGGCCGCTGGACTCGCTCTACTGCTTCCTCTACCTGGACTGCATGCACTACAAAGTACGTTCAGAGGGCAAAGTGGTGGCCCGTGCCGTTTACAATGTGCTGGGGATCAACCAGGAGGGAAGGAAAGAGCTCATCGGCATGTATGTAGCAGAGAGCGAAGGGGCTAAGTTCTGGCTCTCGGTGCTCTCCGAGCTCAAGACAAGAGGCGTGGAGGATGTGCTCATTGCCTGTGTGGATGGGCTCAAAGGCTTCCCGGAAGCGATTGAGACTGTTTTTCCTGCCGCCCAGGTACAGCTGTGCGTGATTCATCAGATCCGCAACACCCTGCGCTATGTGGTGGAGAAGGACAAGAAAGCGTTCATGGCCGACCTGAAGCCAGTTTATCAGGCGCTCAACCAGGAGGAAGGATACCTAAACCTGCTGGCCCTGGAGGAGAAATGGGGCAAGAAGTACCCGGTGGCTGTGCAGTCCTGGTTCAACAACTGGGAGCATCTGGCCACCTTCTTTGCCTATGATGCCCATATCAGAAGAGCCATCTACACCACCAACGCCATCGAGGGACTCCACCGCCAGGTCCGGAAAGTAACCAAGACCAAAGGTGCTTTTACCTCAGATGCTGCATTGCTTAAACTCATCTACCTGGTGGTGATGAATGTGGAGAAAAAATGGACCATGCCGCTGCCGAACTGGGCCTTGACTTTCTCGCAGCTTTTTATCATGTTTGAGGAAAGAATCAGGCCCCACCTGAGGGTTTGACTTTTTTGCTG
>NZ_VRTY01000217.1 GCF_008017455.1 Pontibacter qinzhouensis
AAAACACCAAATTAATAAGCAGATTTATGTCCTTTTAGGCAAGGTTAAAAGCTTCTGCGTAACTCCTGTATATGTTAACTCAAAAGCTTGATTATGATATATAAAATTAATATAATTAATATTTGCACAATAACAAATGTTAGTTATATTTAGCTATTATTCCAGTCTGACCTGCTTGTTTATGAAAGCCTTGCTTAAATTCGTTCCTTTCCTCTTTTTGCTCATAGCCTGTGAGGATAAACTGCCGAAGCCCACACAAAGCGGCTCTAATACGTTTGCCTGCAAACTGAACGGCAAAGCCTGGATCGCTGACCGCGGTACGGGCTTTAACACAAGGAAATTCTCAGTATGGTACGGTTACGTGAATCCCCCAAACAAACAATTATTTATCTCTGCCAACCGCATCGCAGAGGGTGAGCACTCTACCATACAATTAGCCTTGGAGGATGTGAAGGTGAGAGGCACGCATTACTTCTCTTTCGATACCGGTCCCGCTCCTGATCAAATGCGCTTCCAGGACCATGCGATGTACAGGGAGAGTAAGCCAGGCAATGGCCGATATATCACTTCCAGCCGCAACACAGGCTTTGTCACCTTCACAAAGGTGGATACAGTGAACCGTATTATTGCAGGCGTTTTCGAGTTCACGGCAGAGAACCTAGATGGCTCCGGCCAGACCGTGAGGATCACCGATGGACGCTTTGACCTTGATTACAGTAATTAAACCATAATTCATCTCCCGTAACAACAGTTGTATTGTAGCTTAAGCTGACAAGGCTTTAACACTGCCTGCCACTCAAGTTTCTCAAATAAGATGCTTCCTGAATCTATTTTTGACCAACTGGTTGCCGTGTAGTATGGTGTACAGTGGCTCAGCCTTTTACTTCTTCTGCGGCAAATCATGGTGTCATTTCAGATACTTTGCCAGTTGCTGCTATGTCAATGGTATCCTTAAGGGAATTGAGTCTGCTTCTATAAAAGCTGAATAAGCTATACCTAGATCCTTTGAATACTTGTACATAACATAGGGTGTCTATGTTACTGAGCAGACCTACGGTGTGTTGTCACAACTGATAGAGTAAAGGTGGATACTTCAAGTTGG
>NZ_VRTY01000218.1 GCF_008017455.1 Pontibacter qinzhouensis
AAAAAAACGAGGAGAAAATTTACGGCTGCTTTCAAGGCCAAAGTGGCGTTAGAAGCACTAAAAGAAAGAGAAACCCTTGCAGCCTTATCCGCTCGCTTCGAGGTTCATGCCAACCAGATATCGCTCTGGAAGCAGGAGTTTATCGCTAATTCGGAGGTGGTATTTGCCGGAACAGAAGGGAAAGAAAAAGAAGAACCGGTAAACCTGGAGGCTTTGTATGCCAAGATCGGGCAATTGGAAATGGAGCGGGACTTTCTAAAAAAAAGCTTAAAGAAGAGCGGACTATAAGTGAGCGCAAGCTGCTGGTAAGCCCTCAGGATAAGTTGAGCATTCGCCGGCAATGCCTCCTGCTCTGCCTTTGCCGGGCCTCTTTCTATTATGTGCCAAAACAGGAGAATGCTGAAAACTTAGAGATGATGCAGTTAATGGATGCGTACATTTTAGAGGAGCCTACAGCGGGAGTGCTGACGATGCAATCGATGCTGGAGGAAAAGGGCTACAAGGCTGGCTATGAAAGGGTAAGGCGACTCATGCGCCTGGCCAATATACGACCTATTTACCCCAGAAGGTATTTGACACAGCTGGGAGACAAAAAGTACATCTACCCTTATTTGCTGCGCAACCTGAAAATAGAAAGGGTTAAGCAGGTATGGGCTATTGACATTACCTATGTTCCGATGGCCAAAGGGTTCCTGTACCTGACAGCGATCATAGATGTGTATAGCCGCTATATAGTGGGCTGGGGCTTAGCTAACACCCTGGATGCTGATGCCAGCCTGCAGGTGTTGAAAGCCGCAGTAGCCCGGCATGGCAAGCCAGAGATTGTCAACAGTGACCAGGGCAGCCAGTTTACCTGTAAGGAGTATGTAGATTACCTGAAAGAGGAAAACATCAGGATCAGTATGGATGGTAAGGGCAGGGCGCTGGATAATATTTTTATAGAAAGGTTTTGGCGTACCATCAAATACCAGCATATTTACCTCAACCCAGCTGATGATGGTATAACCTTGTACCAGGGTATTAGCCACTGGATAGAGAAATACAATCATAAACCGCATCAGGGAATTGACCGAAACAAGCCTGCTAGC
>NZ_VRTY01000219.1 GCF_008017455.1 Pontibacter qinzhouensis
GACGATATATGGCTTTTGCATAGGAAGCTTTGGTTTCAGGATACAAAAATAATGTTTTAGGCAGAAAGAGGCTACAGATGCAGACCTTAAATTCAAAATTAAAAATTAGAAAGTGTATTAGAAGCACTGTTGCTTTTCCTCATAATGCTAATCAGTCTGCAGCGTTTTTTTAGAATTTGAGAGCGGCCAGAGTCTGCGGAATAGTAGACACGAGAAAGGACGCTCGTGCCATCCTAATTTCTGATTCGAAAGAGATCTACTGCGCCTTCAGGAACTCTACCAGCTTCCGGATGGCTCTGCCGCGGTGACTGATGGCATTTTTCTCTTGGAGGCTCATCTGGGCAAAGGTCTGGTTGTAGCCATCAGGAATAAAAATGGGGTCGTAGCCAAAGCTCGTGTCGCCGTTCCATAATTCTGTAATCTGCCCCTCCACAATGCCTTCGAACTGATGCTCCTGCCCACCAAGGTACAAGGTAATAGAAGTTCTGAAGCGAGCTTTGCGATTTTGCTGGCCTTGCAGGTTCTGCAGCACCAGTTGCATATTGTCGGTGTCGCTGCGTTGCGGACCGGCATATCGGGCCGAATATACGCCTGGCTCACCATACAGCGCTTCCACTTCCAGGCCAGTGTCGTCGGCAAAGCAATCGATCTGGTAATTTCCCCACACATAAGCTGCCTTTTGCCGCGAGTTCCCCTCCAGCGTGTCCTGGTCCTCTGCCAGCTCCTCCTGGCAGCCAATGTCCTGCAGTGTGAGCAGGTGGTAACTGCCTTTCAGCATCTTACTTACCTCCTGTAGCTTTTTGTGGTTGTTGGTGGCAAAGCAGAGTTGTTTCATTTTGAGTTAGAAAGTTTAAAGTTAGAGGAGCTTAATAAGTTTATAGTTGAAGAAGAAAACGATAACTAGGTTAATGTTTAACGGCAGCTTGTTTTGTGAGGGTTAAAAGTTGAATAGAAAGGCAGAGTTTGATACACCTACTGCTGATGAAGCATTATTTCCACAGCAACTTTCTAACTTTATAGACAGCGACAGTACTTCCTGGAAATAGTTTTACGAAAAATACAAAAGAGAAAAAAGCCTTGTGTC
>NZ_VRTY01000022.1 GCF_008017455.1 Pontibacter qinzhouensis
GGGGCCGGGTGAGCGACGGGGTGTACTTCTACGAGGCCGAGGTGGAGTTCTTCACCCTGGACCCCGCCCGCGAGAGAGTCCGCTACAAAGGGTGGGTTGAAATCGTCAGGTAATAGAAATAATAAATAAGGCAAAGCCTTCCGGCGACTTCTCTGCAACCATTTAAAGTTGCAGAGAAGTCGCCGGAAGGCTTTTATACTTTAGCTTGTAAAGTAATGTGCTAATTGAAGCAGGTTTTGCTGTATGCAAAGTGAGTTTACGTTAAAAGATCCTGAAGCTTTTTGATAGTATAAAATTAGTCTCCAACCCTGCAGAGGTTTTTATTTCTTACTGATGTTACACACATTCAAGAATTTGGCACCTTTAAGTTAGTTCTAATACATTTGGTAACAGCTATATCCGGTGCCTTTAAGTCTGCATGTTCCATTGTTTTGCTCCAGTACCTCAAGGCTGGGGAAGGGGCCCTATATTAGTGGGGCCTCGTTCTTGGGCATCGCGCTGCTGCATCTTTCCAGCCCGCAAGCGGGCTGCCGCTCCCGCGGCACCGGAAACCTGCAAAGGCGCTCAACCCAAGAACCGGTGTTAAGTGTTATGAGCCTCAGCTACACCGCCAGCAAAATAAATTGTTGCGCTAGAGATACAATTAAACGGCTAGGGTATTAGCGCGTAACAGCAGTTACTTATTTTGATAAGTTTAACAACGTTCACGCCAATTGTTCAAAAAGAAAAATAATCGCTGCTATATACATTAATCGACCCTTGGCAGGTTTTTCTTGAAAATCCTTCTGAAGGGCATTTTTATTAGCAAAATTCGACTATCTGTTATGTTAACTGAAACCTATATAGACCTATTCCATCAGACAGAAAATCAAGTGCTGGAGTCGTGTATCAGCTTTAGGTAATACCTATTATTTATAAGAGCTTAAGGGCTAACGCTACTGGCAAAAAGTAATTATTTGAATGAAATTGACCTTCAGAAGATTTTCCAACAAAAAACGCTCAAGGGTGTGGCTGGTATTTCTAATTTCCTGCTCCATGAGATTCTTATCCATTCTCATTACAAAACTATTTATAGCAGCTTAAATTGGTAATTAAAATATGTTGCTTTAAGTTTACTTCTGCATTGTTGCAATGGCAGGAGTGGATGGATACCTAATTAAGAACAGCTTCAGCTTTGTACACAATTGAAATGAACAATATCTGTAAAATATATCATCAACGATAAGCATATATTACATGAAGGCATACGTATTCCCGGGGCAGGGTTCTCAGTTTGTGGGTATGGGCAAAGACCTGTACGAGCAGCACCCGGAGGCAAAAGCATTGTTTGATAAGGCCAATGAAATTCTGGGCTTTAACATTACAGCAATCATGTTCAGCGGTACAGACGAGGAACTGAAGCAAACCAACGTAACCCAACCGGCAATTTTTCTGCACTCGGTAGCACAGGCAGCCGTAGCCAAAAATTTTGCCCCTGATATGGTAGCTGGCCACTCTTTAGGCGAGTTCTCTGCATTGGTTGCCAGCAGGGTGCTGAGCTTTGAAGATGGTTTGCGTCTTGTTTCGAAAAGAGCACAGGCTATGCAGGCAGCCTGCGAGGCAAACCCATCTACTATGGCAGCCATTCTGGGCCTCGACGATGCCAAAGTTGAAGAGGTTTGTGCCGCCATAGAGGGCGAAGTGGTAGTAGCGGCAAATTATAATTGCCCCGGCCAGCTGGTTATTTCCGGTTCAAACAAAGGCATCGAGATTGCCTGCGAAAAAATGAAAGAAGCCGGCGCCAAGCGTGCTTTGCCGTTACCGGTAGGTGGTGCCTTTCATTCTCCGCTCATGAAACCTGCCGAAGAAGAACTTGCCAAAGCCATTGAGGAAACTACCTTCAGCCAGGGGATTTGTCCTATTTACCAAAACGTAGATGCAAAACCGCATACCGACCCGGCCGAAATTAAACAAAACCTGATTAAGCAATTAACCGCACCTGTTCGCTGGACCCAGTCGGTGCAGCAGATGCTGGCCGATGGCGCCACCCATTTTGTAGAGTGTGGCCCCGGCAAAGTGCTGCAGGGGCTCGTAAAGAAAATCGATCGTGCCGCAGAAGTTAGTTCTGTGGAATAAAATAACAGGTTTCATGAAAAAAGGTCTGCTTCAGTTTATAAGGCGGACCTTTTTTGTTTTCTGTTTGCGTGCTTATAGGTGTGATTATGAGTTTTTTTCTTTCAGATTATTAACCAACCTTCTTTAAGGAATGTAAGCTTTGCATTCTGAATAAAGGTTATCAAATCAGTTTGTTTTGTTGCGTTGTTATTAGTCAATTCAAAAAGATAAACATTAGGATTGGCTGATTTAGGTAGGCTTAACCAAAACCTAAACCGTTTTACTTTTGGTGTGCTACTTAAAAACAAAAGTTCTTCTAAATTCGTAATTGTCGCATTATCTCCTCTACTTACCTCATAAAAATACCTCTCGGAAACACTCAATAAATTCAATTCTTGTTGTGATTTTCTTGGTTCTTTTGAATAACCACTTATTAGCTGAGGGTAAATAATGCCACTCTCAAAAATCAATTTTAAGGTATCATTAACCCCATAAATATCAAAGGTTTTATCATCATACGCTAAAGTGTTTTCACCAATTTTTATTACTTCGGCAGTATAAATCTTATGTGATTGCTTTTTATATTCTTTTTTAAAAAACTCTTGCGCCCAATAATCTTCTCGTTCTCCTTGATTTTGAGAAGGTAGTCTAAATTTATTTTTTCCAGTTGTGACGGTTTCTTTTTGATTCAGTGAATTACATCCAACAGATAAAATCAATAAAAATATTTTAATTAAGTGTTTCATAAACTCATTTTAGAATACCTCACAACTACCGAATAAGCCCAATATCTACTCTACCCAACCAAAATTTGGGTGTTTTGGTAGTGGTGGATTTGGCGATTAATCCATCGGATAAATATTTCAATCGTCTTGTGCCATTTTCGCGCTTTCATTTTGAGCATTTCTCTTACTTTATCAAGTCCTTTGCGGAAAAAGCTGTTGGCTTTGTAGCCATGGTTTTTCACCTTTATCTTCTTTACCCTGGCATCCTGATAGATGCCCATACTCACACATAATCCATACGCAATAGAAACCATCGCCATCAGCTTCTTTAGTTTTTCCAGGTCCTTGAGATGAGTGCTCTCCAGGTCAAAGCCCCTGCTCTTAAAAGCCTGAAAACAAGCCTCTATCGTCCAGCGGCGGCGATAGACAGTGCCCAGATGCTTTGCCTCCATCGTGCCAAAGAGGTAAAGCAAATCGCCATCAGCTGTGCGCTTGAGAGACACATTCCCCCACACTCCATCCACCAGGCAGTCGGGCAGGCACAGAGCTGTACTTTTTGCCAACTCCTCTGCCTTCTGCAGGCGCCCGTCGAGCCGTTCCATCACATGATGCCTTGGCATTCTGACACAGAATCCAATCCCGCTCTCTTTGAGGTGCTTGAGCCATTTATGGCCTATAAACTCCCGGTCAGCCACCAGCAGCCCAATTCGCTTGCCCAGCAACCTAAGGCACTTGTCCACCACATCAATGCGGTCTTGGGTGCAGGAGTTGCCACTTTTGTTATCCAACAGGGACCAGTAAAGCGGCACCTGTATCTTGCCCTGGCTGGCCAGCACCATCAGGATGTTGACTTGGCACTTGCCGAAGTCCCATTCGGTGCGGTCAATGCTCAGGCGTACTTTGCCTTTGCGGGGTAGGAACAGGCATAGCAGCATAGCCACCTGCTCATAATTGAGCTTGGCCTGGCGGAAAAAGTCCTGGATGCGCACCTCATTGCACTCCTTTTTGGCTTTATCGTTAAGATGCTCCGCCACCTCGCAAAACTGTACCTTCCGGCTTTTAATGAGTCCCAGCACAAAGCTGAAGATGAATTTCTTACGGGCAAGGTTGCTGACTAACTCTACTTTATCAAATATTTCTTTAATTTTGGTACTGAAGAATTTCTTCATCACAGGAAAGCGAATTTTTAGGTTTGGTCACCACAAAGTTCGGCTTTCCTGTACTTTTTTTAAACCCCGCAATCTCAAACATCATTTTTTAGTTGGGTAGAGTACCCAATATCCACTATATCTGCATTGCTTTTCACTATAAACTACCCCTTACTCCTTAAGTGCATCATATACAGCCGGGCGCAGGCCATGGCATCGCTGAGGGCATCGTGGTGGTTTAGCTGGATGTTGTGCTGCCGGCACAAATCGGCGAGGCTTTTTTTGTAGAGTTTGTAGGTGCATTGAGGTTCGTACTCCGGCTGCTCAACCTTGTAATAATCGAGGGTGTGGCGGAGGCAGCTGAAATCGAAAGCGCCGTTATGGGCCACCACCGTCTGGTTTTGGATGTAAGGCTTCATCTGCTGCCAAACGGAAGCAAAAGTGGGAGAGTGGCAGGTATGGGAAGCGGAGATACCATGGATTTCGGTATTCCTGTAAAAATAAAAATTGTTGGGAGGGCAAACCAACTGGTTTACCTGGGCCGTTACTTTCCCATTCTCTACGCGCACAAGGCCTACCTGGCAGATACTGTAGCGCTTGCCTTGCGCCGTTTCAAAATCGATGGCTGTAAAAGTGTGACTCATATTTTTTATATCAGGAGCAAAACCAACGGTGCACTCCTTTTAGTGGGTAAATTATTCTAATGAAAATTGCCTTCCAGAGGCTTTGGGTAGCATCTTAGATACCAGATGCTAGATTTCAGACTTTGGTTTAACGGCCCCTTCTCAAGAATTTTCAGGACGAATATATGGATAGGGTTTCAGATGATTTCATGCTAATTTCCTCAGCCGCATTTTCAGCTCTCCAAAATTCCAAAGCAACAATCAGTAATCAACAACTAACAACTAATTATTCTAATAAAAATGGCCTTCAGAAGGTTTTTTGCCTGAATTGTGCCAAGGGTTACGCTTCATACAGATTAACCTCCAACTCATCTTTGCAGGAAGCCAGTAGCGATTGCGAGGTCTGATCCAGTACCGGATGAACCAGGTCGGGAGCAATTTCAGCCAGGGGCAGCAACGTGAACCGGCGCATGTGCAACTGTGGGTGCGGTATGGTAAGGCGCTGCGTTTGTAGCACCAGATCCTCGTAAAACAGAATGTCGATGTCGATCACACGGGCTCCCCAATGTTCGATGCGCTCCCGGCCAAGCTCCCGTTCTATGGCATGAATAACCTGTAGCACCTGCTCTGGCTGTAACATGGTCTGGAGCACCAGCACCTGGTTCAGAAAAGCAGGTTGGTCGGTTTTGCCCCAGGCGGCCGTTTCATAAAGGCTGGAGCTGCTGGTAATCTCCCCGATTCTCTTCGCCAGACGTTCCCGCGCCTGTTCCAGATAGATAGCACGGTTCCCCAGGTTTCCTCCCAGCAAGAGGTATAACTTAGGCATGGTTCCTGAAAAATTGGATAGTAAGGTCAGCGGCTTTTTGGGCAGCTACGGGCAGCTGCGGCTCAGGGTAAGGGTGCCGGCCACCATATGAGTGGTCGGTGTCGGGGAGCAGGTGCAGGGTGGCATCCGGTTTCCAGGTTTTCAGGTCGTGGGCCATTTGTACGGGCAGCGTTTCGTCTTCTTCGCCATGTAAGATCAGCAGTGGCTGCTGCAACTGCTGCACCAGTTTAGGCAAATGCAGGCGGTGCAGGTTAGCCTGGTAGTTTTCTACGAGCTGGTAGTAGAGCGGCATCTGAACACCGGTGCGGGCATTGGCTATCCATTGCACACCCTCCTGTTGCCATTGCGCCATTACCTCCGGCGACCAGCGCATGTTAAAATCGCTTACTGCCGACCAGGTAGCCAACCCTTTCACACGAGCGTCTTCGGCAGCTTTTGCCAGTACGGCACCGCCACCTCTGCTATGGCCTATCAGGAAAATATTATCGGGGTTTAGCTCCTGCTCTGGAAGCACACCGGCTGCAGGTGCTGTTAGCTCGTTTAGCAGCGTATCTAAATCGTCGAGCTCGATGCAGAAATTGTTCTTGCCGAAAGCCTCCAGGTCGTGTACATCGGAGCAGTTGGCTACGCTGGTGCCATTGTGCGAGAGGTTTAACTTAATGAAGAAAAATCCGTGACAGGCAAAGTAATCGGCAAGCAGGTTAAAATGGCCCCAGTCTTTAAACCCTTTGAAGCCGTGCACAAAAACAACCACAGGCTTTGGCTGTTGCGTAGGTTGGTAGCGGGCATCGGCGGTAAAGGGCCGCTGGTGTGGCGGCTGCAGCACGAAATCTATTTTTTTTATGTCAGGCATCTGCTTTGCTATTGTTGGGTTAATATTATTCATTTATTACCCCATTTGCAAAGGCATCGTTTGGAAACCATAGTTAAGCATAGTAATATTGTGCAGCCAAAATGAGCATCAGCCTAGACGAAATACAAGCGCCCATAGCGCAGGAAATGCAGCTTTTCGAAAAGAAGTTCAGGACTTCCATGAAGTCTAACGTCCTTCTTTTAGATAAGATCATGAGCTATATCGTAAAGCGCAAAGGCAAGCAGATGCGCCCGATGTTCGTTTTCTTTTCGGCCAACCTCTTTACCCAGGGCATAACAGAAGCTACTTACCGTGGCGCTGCGCTAATAGAACTGTTGCACACAGCTACCCTCGTTCACGACGATGTGGTGGACGATGCCAACTACCGCCGCGGCTTTTTCTCAGTAAATGCTCTCTGGAAAAACAAAATAGCCGTGCTCGTAGGCGATTACCTGCTCTCGAAGGGCCTGCTACTTTCGCTGCACAACAACGACTTTGAGCTGCTGAAAATAGTGTCGAATGCGGTGCGCGAGATGAGCGAAGGAGAGCTGCTGCAGATAGAGAAAGCCCGCCGCCTCGATATTAACGAAGAAGTTTATTTTGACATCATCCGCCAAAAAACGGCTTCACTTATTGCCTCCTGCTGCGCCGTAGGGGCTGCCTCGGCCGGTGCTACGGTAGAGGAGATAGAAAAAGCGCGTTTGTTCGGCGAAAAAGTAGGCATCGCCTTCCAGATTAAAGACGACCTTTTCGATTATGGTACCGCAGAAATCGGTAAGCCGGTTGGTATCGATATCAAGGAAAAGAAAATGACTCTGCCGCTTATACACGCCCTGCGTGAGGCCGATTGGCTGACCAAACGCAAGGTTATCTACAACGTAAAAAACAACAACGGCGACAGCAAGCGGGTACAGCAGGTCATCAGTTTTGTAAAAGAATCGGGTGGTATTAATTATACTATCGAACAAATGAACAAGTACCATCTGGAGGCTCTCGCTATTCTCCACACTTTTCCACCATCTCCGTCACGCACTTCTCTGGAGCAGCTCATGGCCTTCACCATTGCCAGAGAAAAGTAAGATTTTTAGGGTTTTAAGGCACAAAGTTTAAAGTTAGAAAGGTAAGAGTAGCCATGGCTATTGTATAGTCAATTGTTTTGCCCTTGGCTAATTTCGCCGTTAAAAGCTTTGGAAGGCCTTTTTCATTAGAATAATTGCTGATTGTTAGTTGTTGATTGTTACATTATAAGTGCCTTTAATGGCAGTAGCTATTCCGGAAGAGACGCTCGCAGGTCTGAAAGACGCTGCGAGGTCTTTGGAGCGACCGCTTTAGGTGGCACTTTCCGCTTTATTTAATTTCGGAAACCTCTATAACAGCAGAAGCCGCAACCTTGAGGCTGCGGCTTCTGCTTAATGTATATAAAAATACTGAAAGCGCATGAGGTGTTCTACCCCTCCGCCAGCAGCTTATCAATGGTATTGTTAAAATCCGTCACCCATTCTTCGTAGTACGCACCGGTGCCGGGGCCTGAGAATCCGGTATGGATCTTACGGACCTTTCCTTTTCTATCTACAATAATGGTGGTCGGGAACGACATAACATGGTTTAGTGCTGGCAATGCTTCTGCTGCGGCCTTGTTATCGGCTGGGCCAGCCACTAAAAGTTCGTAACCAATATTAAGGCGCTCTTTCATTTTGAGAAGCCTGGCAGCTGCTTTCTCAAACTCAGGGCTGCGTTCAAAACCTAAACCGATCACCTCAAAGCCTCTTTTCTGGTTTTCTTTATGGAAGGGTGCCAAATATTGGGTTTCGTCCATACAGTTAGGGCACCAGGTTCCCAGTAGCTGCACCACCACTACCTTGTTTTTGTACTTCGGGTCAGAGAGCGACACGTTTTTTCCCTCGAGGTTCGGGAAGGAGAAAGCCAGCTGGTCGTATCCGGGTTTCAGGAAGGTGAGGGAGTCGGCATGGGTAAGGGCGGCGTTCTCGTTGCGGGTGGCGGTCCAGGTTCTGTAGCCGGTTATGCCCGAAAAGAACTCGCCTTTCACGCTGTTGGCATCAGCGGGAACAGCTGTAAACAAATACACATGGTTGCCATCGAAAGCAGATAGCGCCAGTTTGTCGCCTGCCACTTCGCCTGCCAGGTAGCGGTAATCGCCGGTTTCGGTTAAAAATGTGCCGGTTAAGCTGTTCTGGTCCTGCTCAAAAACACCTACAGCATTGGTGGTTTTGCCGGTAGTGTCGGCAAAAGTTACTTCCCATTTGCCCGCATAGTTGTAGGTGGCAGGAGCGGGGTTTTCGGAGAATCGGTAGTTTTGACCACGGCTAGCCGTAAACGGAATACCATAGTAGGAGGGAGTATCGTGTTTTACCAGCCGCCCAGCCATTTTGTCGCCTTCTACTTTGGCAATAAGATCGGCATCAAAAATGTGCAGCCCTATTCTGATCGAGTCGCCTTGCTGCGCTATGTCATCCAGCAGAATGCGTTCTTCCCCGTTTATCAGGTACAACACAGGTTTCCCTTCCATTTCAGAGGCCTCCAGCAGGAAAGGAATTTGCTGCCCTTGTGTTACTAAAACAGCGCGCCAGGTACCTGCCGCTATGGTTGTGGCATCTGAAGTGGATGAAGAACAGGATGTTAAAACCTGCGCCAGGGCTACTCCTAAAAACAAAAAGAGCCTGATAGGGGTATTATTATACAAGAATTTCATGAGGCAAAAGTACAATGCAGATTTCTTAAAAGCTATAATGGTTCTAAATAGCAGTAATGCTATCGCTAAAGTGTATATTAGTAAGTACTAATGTTGCTCAAAATGTAAGGTATTTTGTACCTTTGTGGAATTATCAGTAAAGCATTTAAAACAATAACAATAATAGCAAAACTATGGCATTTGATTTAGAAATGATCAAGGCAGTTTATGCCGGCATGGCCGAGCGGATTACTGCTGCCCGTAACGCAGTAGGCCGTCCGCTTACCCTGACTGAAAAAATCTTGTATGCACACCTTTTCCAGGGCAATGCATCGCAGGGTTTTGAGCGTGGCAAGTCTTACGTTGATTTCGCTCCGGACAGAGTGGCAATGCAGGATGCTACGGCACAAATGGCCTTGCTTCAGTTCATGCAAGCAGGAAAGCCAACGGTAGCAGTTCCGTCTACTGTACACTGCGACCACTTAATTCAGGCAAGAGTAGGCGCAGACCAGGACTTACAGGATGCCTATGATGAAAACAAAGAAGTTTACGATTTCCTGGCCTCTGTATCGAACAAATACGGCATCGGCTTCTGGAAACCAGGTGCTGGTATTATTCACCAGGTAGTGTTGGAGAACTATGCCTTTCCGGGTGGTATGATGATCGGTACCGACTCTCACACGCCAAATGCCGGTGGTTTGGGTATGGTAGCGATTGGTGTTGGTGGTGCTGATGCCGTAGACGTAATGGCCGGTATGGCCTGGGAGCTGAAGTTTCCGAAAGTAATCGGTGTAAAACTGACCGGCAAACTGAGCGGCTGGACTTCTCCGAAAGACGTTATACTTAAAGTAGCCGGCATCCTGACCGTAAAAGGCGGTACTGGTGCTATAGTTGAATATTTCGGCGAAGGTGCCGAGTCTATGTCTTGTACTGGTAAAGGCACTATCTGTAACATGGGTGCAGAAATTGGTGCTACCACCTCTGTTTTTGCGTACGACAACAGCATGCGTGCTTACCTGAACGGAACGAAGCGCGAAGAAGTAGTAGAGCTGGCTGACGAGGTTGCAGAGCACCTGCGTGCCGACGACGAAGTTTACGCTGACCCTGCTTCTTTCTACGATCAACTGATCGAAATCGACCTGTCTAAGCTGGAGCCGCACGTAAATGGTCCGTTTACGCCGGATGCTGCCTGGCCAATATCGCAGTTTGCTGCTGTTGTAAAAGAGCACAACTGGCCAACTAAACTCGAAGTAGGTCTGATCGGATCGTGCACCAACTCTTCTTACGAAGACATGACCCGTTCTGCATCTATCGCATCACAGGCTATTGAGAAAAAACTTGTTGCTAAAGCAGAGTTCACCATCACGCCAGGTTCAGAACTGGTACGTTACACCACTGCCCGCGATGGTTTATTAGATACATTCGCGCAAATGGGTGGTGTGGTACTGGCCAATGCCTGTGGTCCGTGCATCGGGCAGTGGGCACGTCATACCGACGATCCTACCCGTAAAAACTCTATCATTACGTCGTTTAACCGTAACTTTGCCAAGCGTAACGATGGTAACCCGAACACACACGCGTTTGTGGCGTCACCAGAAATTGTAACTGCTTTTGCTATTGCCGGCGACCTTACGTTCAACCCGCTTACTGATACACTCATCAACGAAGATGGTGTAGCTGTGAGACTAGATGAGCCACAAGGTATTGACATGCCTGTAAACGGTTTTGCAGTAGAAGATGCCGGCTACATAGCTCCTGCTGAAGACGGTAGCACTGTGCAGGTGGCAGTAGATCCTAAGTCTGATCGTCTGCAACTGCTCGAAGGCTTTAAGCCATGGGAAGGCACAGACCTGAAAGGCCTGAAGCTGCTCATTAAAGCACAGGGTAAGTGTACCACCGACCATATTTCAATGGCTGGTCCTTGGTTAAAATACCGTGGTCACCTCGACAACATTTCTAATAACATGCTGATCGGTGCCATCAACGCGTTTAACGGAGATGCCAACAACGTACTCAGCGACATGACCCGTGGCTACGATACTGTTCCTGCTACTGCCCGTAACTACAAAGCAGCTGGTATTGGTACCGTGGTAGTAGGCGATGAGAACTACGGAGAAGGATCTTCGCGTGAGCACGCGGCCATGGAGCCACGCCACTTGGGTGTTAGAGCTGTTCTGGTAAAATCGTTTGCCCGTATTCACGAAACCAACCTGAAGAAACAAGGCATGCTGGCCTTAACGTTCGCTAACAAAGAAGATTACGATCTGATTGAAGAGAACGACACGATCGATATCCTGGGTCTGGAGAACTTTACGCCAGGTGAGCCGCTGAAAGTGGTGCTGCACCATGCCGATGGTTCAATGGATTCTTTCCAGGTTAACCATACGTATAACGAAGGACAGATTGCCTGGTTTAGAGCCGGTTCTGCCCTGAACCTGATTCGCCTGCAACAAAAGCAGGAAGCACAGGCTTAATTGCTTAGTTGCTAGTTATAAAAGAAGGCCTTGCTGCAAAGCAAGGCCTTCTTTGTTTTTAAACGGTGGCTAAAGAACCGAAATAGGTACCCGGGCTTCGTCAATTGCCACAAAAGTGAATTTGCCGGACACAGCTAAATGCCGCTCCTCGCGGTACATTTCCTCTACATAGATATCCGCCTTTACATCAATACTGGTTGTCCCTATTTTAATAATGGTGCCAGATACCTCGATAATGGTACCAGCCGGAATCGGTATTTTAAAATCTATCTGGCTTGTAGAAACGGTAACAAGACGTTTACGGCAGAAACGCGTGGCTGCAATAAAGGCTACCTCATCCATCAGCTGCATGGCTACACCTCCGAACAGGGTATCATAATGGTTGGTGTCGTTTGGGAAAACTGCCTTGAAAACGCTGGTCTGGGAAAAGGATATTTTTCGTTGTACTTCTAAAGGTAGATGGCTAAAGTTGTTGTCGAGTTCTTGCATAGTAGCTGGTTTTAAAAATGCAAAGCTACGGTTTTATAAAGATCCGAACATTACTTCCCCTGAAATAGAACCTTTACTTGAGCTAAATCTCAGGATAATATTACCTATAACTACACTTTCAAAGGCTCCTGCAGAGGTATTTTATTCCGCATACCCTTGAATCATTTTTGGCGAAAATCCTTCTGGAGGCCATTTTCATTAGCAGAATTTGATTGCTGATTGTTGAAAGGTTAAATGGCTTCATTGTTAAATTATTTATTTAAGAATAGAGCAACTAAAACCTCACTGCTTCGGAGAAAGCAGTAGCAGCTGCTCACTGAACTTGAGCACATATTGGAGCGACAGGAGTAACAGCAGGAAAAAATCAGGTTTATAGAAATCCTGTTGCCAATTGTTACCTGTAAACCTTAAACAGTGTGATGCGATAGTGAAGGATAATAATTCTGAAGTTTGGGCCTTGGAACCTTTATTGTTCCTCTTTCATGCTAACGCGCATTAGTTTAATTCGTATATTTCCTTGACGCCACTGTCATATCCTCATCCAATAAATACAAACACCATGGTTCTGGACTTAGTAGATAAACATCAGGAAACACTTCAGGCAGCGGTGCAGGCACTGCACAAAAGAACATTTTTCGCTCATTTCCCCGAAAATCCGTCTCCCGATACGTATGGAGACACAGTAGATAAAGAGGCACAAACCAGCTTTAAAGAGCGGCTGCATACGCGATTTGAGGAGTTGCTGCAACCGGAGGCAGATGATTGGGTAGGGCAGGAGGAGTCGCCGTACGAGCAGCAGCCACTTGGTATTACTTACCCGTTTTTCGAACCCGAAACACTTGTTGCGCAAGCTGAAAACGCTTTTCATGTTTGGCGCAAGGTTGAACCAGCCATGCGTGCTTTTATTCTGATTGAGTCGCTGGAGCGCTTGCGGGAGCGGTTTTTCGAAATTGCCTACGCCACTATGCATACCACTGGCCAGGCCTTTTTAATGTCGTTTCAGGCTTCAGGGCCGCATGCCGCCGACAGAGCCCTGGAAGCAGTGGCGGCTGGGTACGAGGAGCTTACCAGGTTTCCGGAGTCTGCGGAGTGGGAGAAGCCGATGGGTAAGTACAACCTGAAGCTACAGAAATCGTGGGTAGCGGTGCCAAAAGGTATAGCCCTGGTAATTGGCTGCTCCACCTTTCCGACCTGGAACACTGTGCCCGGATTATATGCCAGCCTGGTAACAGGTAACCCCGTTCTTGTAAAGCCACACCCCAAAGCCGTGCTCCCGATTGCGCTGGTGGTAGCCCAGATTCAGAAAGTGCTGCAAGAAAACGGTCTTGATCCGGCAATTTGCCAGCTTGCTGTTGATGCAGAAAACAGACTGATTACCAAAGAACTGGCCGAGCATCGAAAAATTAAACTAATAGACTATACAGGCAGTACAGAGTTTGGGAATTACCTGGAGCAACTTCCCGGCAAGACCACGTTTACGGAGAAAGCCGGTGTAAATTCAGTTATTCTGGATTCGGTAGAGGATCTGGGAAAGGTTGTGCAGAACCTGGCTTTTTCAGTAAGCCTTTATTCAGGGCAAATGTGCACCGCCCCACAGAACTTTTTTATACCGGAAGCTGGCATAACAGCTGGCGACGAACAAATACCTTACGAGGAGGTGGTGCAAAAACTCTCCGAAGCTGTTTCGGGTCTCGTCAACAACCCGAAGGCTGCACCGCATGTGTTAGGAGCCATCCAGAATCAGGCTACCACCGATCGTGTGAAGGCGGCCAAAGGCAAAGTGGTGCTCAATACCTGCGACTTCAGTAATACGCAGTTTGCCAATGCCCGCACCTGCTCACCGGTCATTTTAGAAGCCGATGCCACCGACAAGGAGAGTTACAGCCGCGAACTTTTCGGCCCGATTATGTTGGTCATCAAAACAAAAGACACTGCCCAATCTGTAGAGCTGGCTCAGGAACTGGCGCTGTCGCATGGTGCGATCTCCTGCGGTGCCTACACCACCAACCCGCAAGTGAAGGAACAGATAAAAGATGCCATGAGTCTGGCCGGAACTCCAGTAAGCTTTAACTTAACGGGCGGTATTTACCTGAATCAGAACGCAAGCTTCTCCGATTTTCATGTTACAGGTGGTAACCCGGCAGGTAATGCCTCCTTTACAAACCCCGAATTCGTAATCAAGCGGTTTACCTGGGTTGGTTTCAGGGAGCCGGTAAGTGCTTAAATAGATTGTCAGGAATTTCTGAAGGTTCGAAAGGCCATAAAATAAAAAGTTCTGCTGTACTTTTTGCCTATTTAATACGCTGACAGGAGCTTGTGGGGGAGAGGTACCAGAAACTATTTCAGGTTGCCAAAATCTGAGCCTGCCTAAAGTTAGCTGCAGCCAAAAGCAAATTATGCTAATGAAAAGGGCCTCCAAAAGGTTTTTAGTTAATAAATCGCCAAGGGTACACCTGCCGATTTGTTCTAAAGGTACTTGCCACCCGGACAGAAAAGGAGCACCAGAGTAGGCAGCATAGGTCCTGAGGTCACAGAATTATGGAAGCAAACAGCTCTGTTGCCTATAGTCGCAGAAATACCTTTTGGTAAAAACAAAAACAAGGGCGGATGCCTTAATTGAAGTAGCGTGTGCTAACACAAACACAAAGGCCCGGCAGTAACCGGGCCTTTGTGTTTGTGTTTATTTCATAAAGCCTTCGATGTCGTTCCTGAGTTTATCTATACCCGCACGCAAATCCTGCCACTTGTCGAGGTGGTCGGTCGAGGTGTCGTCGAGCTTCTGTTTCATTAGCTCCCGCTTTGCTTCCAGGGCAGCAATATGCTCGTGGTACGTATGGTTAGAATCGGCAGTGGTAGCATGAGCCCGCCCTCGCAGTACTTTAATTTTTCCATCAAGTTCTTCTAAACTTTTCTGGATATCTTCCTTGCTCAGGTTAGCTGGTGCACGCATGTTCTCAGGTTTCATATTATAAGTATCCATATTCGTTGATTAACTGTTCCAGATAAATGCATTTGTTTTCTAAATACTCTGAATTTCCGGAAAAGGATTTATAAAAAGCCAATAGAAGCAGGTAACAAACGGTAAACAACTGTTTTTCAGAAAAAGACAACAAATAAAATGTAGCTAATAGACTCTGTATTAAACTTCCTGAATAAGCTGTTGCAGCAGCTTATATAAGCTACTCAAGACTACGGCTTTTTGCAAGGTGATTTAAATTTAAATAAGTTGTGGCCTGGTATAGATGGCGTCATAACTTTCCGGAATTCGAAATTGCAAAACTTCGAGACGCAGGATGCAGGACTTTTCTTAATCATATTATTAAAATTGAAAAAACAAAGCTCTGAAATCCGAAAGGTTTTGTCGCAGTCTATAATAAGTTGGTAGCTTTAATTTAATAACTGATGTTACGCACTAGTATACTACAGAAGAAAAAAGTCCCCCTTTGAAGGGGGTAGGGGGATGTTAAGCTTACTAGCAAAAACGTGGGCAATGAACTTGATGCTTCTGCAATTTGAAAATAATTGATCACATGTGTAAGTCATCCCCCAACCCCCTTCAAAGGGGCAATACTCAGTATGCGTAACATCAGTTAATAAATAATAACTTAATCTAGTTTTTAGTAGTAATAGAAACATTCGTTAATTTCGGGTGTTTACTGTAAAATTCTTATTTTGGATGATTAAAGTTTGCTGTTGATAAACCCGTTTTTAAATGCGAACTTTGCCACTTAAGCAATCCTATTTCTTACGTACTCAACATATTCTTATTAACTGCTCTCAGGAGGAGTAGTGGTTCTAGGAAAGAGAGAAATTGAATTTTGATTGTTTTCATAATTTTCGAACACACATTTTTGGATGACTGCTTCACAACCTACTCTCGATCTGGTTTTATTAGTTGATGACGACGATACTACAAATTACCTGAACAAACGCCTGATAACTGAAATGCAGGTAGCCAAGGAAGTAATGGTTTTAAAAAATGGTAAAGAGGCCATTGAGTACCTGAGCGAAGCTTGTGACGGAAATGTAGTAGAAGGCAAGCGCTGCCCTGACCTTATTTTTCTGGATATTAAAATGCCGGTTATGGACGGCTTTACCTTTCTGGAAGAATACCAGCGTAGAGGCCTGGACACAAGTAACCATGTCATTATCATGATGCTAACTTCTTCTGCCAGCTTTTATGATCTGGAGCGGATAAAAAATTACAAGCGGGTAAAGAAGCATTATTCCAAGGCGCTTACTAAGCACGATGTGAAGGAAATTATGTCGGAGTTCTTTCTAAAAAAGTAAATAGAAGTTATTTCTGCCACCAGGCTTCATAGTTCCATGTAGCCTGGTTCCGATAGGCTATATTACTGTGCTTTTGTTATCCTAACCAGTTCATTGGCAGGCCAGGTAAATACGAATCGTGCCCCTCGCCCTGCAGATTCTACCCACACATCGCCTCCTTTGCCTTTTACTATTTTGCGCACAATGGCAAGCCCAATGCCAGTGCTTATATGATGTGCGTTTGCAGTTTCGTACATCTCAAATATTTTGTTTTGCGATTCTGGGGCTATGCCTGGTCCGTTGTCTTCAACAGCAAATTCGATTAAACTTCCTTTCAGTACATATTGAATCAGTACACGTGGCTGCTCCAGGTGGTCGTGGTATTTAAGGGCATTGCTGATGAGGTTACTGAAGACCTGGTGCAAAAAAATTCTTTCGGTTACTAAAACAGGAAGCTCCCCCGGAATCTGCACAACAGAACTATTGCTGATGCCTAACAGATTTACCACATCGTGCAGCAGCTCGCTAACATCGGTGGTTGCTTTTACCATGTTTTGCCGGCCGGCCAGCGAGTAAGACAGAATACTGGTAATAAAGTTATCCATCTTGCTAGTCTGGAAATGTAGCATTTTAAACATTTCTTGTGCATCGTCCAGCTTTTGTGAGTGCAGGCAATCTTCGAGCGCACTAGCCAGGCCCTTAATGTTCTGGAGCGGTGCCCGCAGGTCATGCGATACAGTGTGGGCAAAAGCATCGAGCTCGTCGTTTATTTTGTGTAGCAGTTTGTTCTGGTTTTCGCGCTCCTGCAGCAGCTCCTGTATGTCGTTGTTGTATTGTTGCAGCTGCTCGTTCAGGTGCCTGATTTCTTTTAGCTGGTGTTGGCTTACCTCGTTGCGCTCGCGCAGGTTGTCCAGCACATCGAGCAGTTGCATGTTCTGTTTCTTTATTTCGGCATAAGGCGACACCTGTTCCTGGTTCAGTTCAAAAATCCAGGTCTCTGCGGTGGCTTTAGAAACGTGCTGCGTATTGTGAGGCAGGCGTTGGCGCAGCGTTACCTGCGTACCTCTCTCGAATTGGCTTTCTATATGAAAATAGTCTACCAGCTTGCGTGAGTTCTGGAGGCCGGTTCCCTTGCCGGCTACAGTGGTTTCGGTGTTTTTGAGCAAACTCTCCACGTTGCCAATGCCACGGCCTCTATCCGAAATAACAGCTTCCAGGTATTTATGGCCGGTTTCCTCTGCAAGCCCGAATTTGATTTGGCCGTTGCCAACATGCTCAATTACATTACGGCAAATTTCTGAAACAGCTGTAGAGAATTTGGTGCGGCTGCCCATCGAAATGCCCAGGCGCTCAGAAAGCTGTCGTGCTCTGTTATAGGCGAGCACCACGTCGAGCTCGTTATTTATATTTATTTTGATGATGTTCCTGGTCATAGAATTTATGCTTTAGAACGAGCCACCAGCACCAGTGTATCGTCGGTCTGACGACAAAAATCCCGGTATAACAAAGCAGCTATAATGCTTGCGTCGCGCCGGTGCAGATTTGTGTATTTGCTAATGTCCCAGCGCGATTTAAGCCCATCGGAGTGCAGTACCAGCAACTTCGAGTTATTCCAGGTGTCAATTTGTGTGCTAAAGCTAGATGGTACATTGTGCCCTAATATACCGTTATAGGCCATAATATTCCGGCTCAAAGCATTTGTTAAGTAAGGTCCTTCAACCGAAAATATTTTGCCTGCTATGTTACCTACTCCGCAGAAAGAAATTTGCTTTTTGCCGAGGCTGATGTGCGCGACAGTACCAACCGAACCACGTGTTCTGCGGATGCTACCGTGTATGTGACGCAGTACTGCAGCAGGATCCTGGCTGGGCTGACTCAAAAAAGCGTTTGCAGCCTCTGTGCTTGCCTCCTGTGCATTTGGCCCGTGCCCCAAACCATCTAAAGCAATCAGGTAGCAGTCGTTGCCTCGCTCCAACATGGCGTAATTGTCGCCACAGGCAAACTCTCCGGGTTTCGGTACCATAACTGCTGCTACCTCATACCGGCTTTTAGGCATAGGAGAAGGCTTGTAATGTCCTTTAAACATCCTCGAGAGCAGAATGGTACCTGCCCCCAGTTGTGAAAAAATGTCGAACTCATGAGACTGCCGTTTTATGGCGCCAAGTCCTTCGCCAGCAGTGCCAACAGAGGAGTAGCCGTCTTCCATGGTACGAATGGCATCTGCCATGCCGGGGCCATTGTCGAGGCAAATGATCTCAATCCCTGTCTTGTCTAGTTGCTTAATTAAAATCTCGCCTCCCTGGGTGGTATGCTTCTGCAGGTTAGATACCATTTCGGAAACAACAATATTTACTCTGCCTACCTCGGCAGGAGAGAATCCATAACTTTCGGCTATACGGGTTATGTCGCGTTTAACAATGTTGGCATAGGTTCTGTCGGGCAACAGAAAACTTTGGTGGTGTTTAACGTCCATTTTTCCAGTGTGTAACTGTAACAGTGGTGCCTTCGCCTACTACACTACTAATGGCAAATTCGTTTACCAGCCGGCGCGTACCAGGCAGCCCCAGACCCAGGCTTCGGCCGGTAGAGAACCCATCTTGCATCGCCTGCTGAATATCGGCTATACCCGGCCCTTTATCTGTAAAGGTTAACCGAACTCCGGACTGACCGGCCTTGCTAATGAGTTCGAGGGTTACTTTACCACCGTTGGCGTACTTGAGCATGTTACGCACCAGTTCGCTCGCAGCTGTAATCAGTTTGGTTTGGTTTACCAGGCTCATGCCTATTTTAGTGGCAAGTTCCTTTACACGATTCCGGAAGGGGACAACGTCCTGTTCCCGCACGATTTCCATCGTGTCTTTGGTCATCGTAATCATTCCGGATCCTGTTCAGCGGCCTCCTCTTCTTCCTCTTGGTTTTGGTCGAGTAGAACATCGGTCTTTTTGTAGAGCAGGTCCATGCCTCGCTCTACGTTAAGTGCCGTGTGCACACCTTGTAAGGTAAGGCCAAGTTCTACAAGCGTAATGGCAACGGCAGGCTGCATGCCCACCACTACTGTTTCAGCATCCATGATGCGCGACATAGAAGCAATATTGCCTAAAATGCGCCCCATAAATGAGTCTACGATGGTAACGGCTGAAATATCAATTAATACGCCTCTGGCCCCGGTTTTACTGACCATGGTAATGAGGTCGTTTTCGAGGTTAAGCGCAAGTCTGTCGTAGAGGTCTACCTGTATGGTCACTAACAGGAAAGGCCCCATTTTTAATATCGGGATTCTCTCCATTGTGTTACCTTAGCAGTTTAGTCACACTTGTCTGCCCTGTTTTTCTTACCTGCAGGTTCAGCATTTCGAACGCAATTTGCAGAGCGCTTGCCAGCGTAGACTTAGTGCGAATGTTGGATAAATCGATTCCCAGGTGCACAATGGTCTGGGCAATTTCAGCGCGTATGCCGCTAATAATACATTCGGCTCCCATCAGACGGGTGGCGCTAACAGTTTTAATCAGGTGCTGCGCTACGAGTGAGTCTACGGCCGGAACACCTGAAATATCCAGAATGGCAATGCTGCTGCCCGTGTTCACGATTTCCTGCAGCAGGTTCTCCATTACGATCTGGGTGCGGGAACTGTCGAGGGTGCCTATAATGGGCAAAGCCAGAATGCCGTCCCACACCCTGATAACAGGTGTTGAGATCTCATTAAGCTCATCGGTCTGTCTTAAAATAACTTCTTCCCGGCCTTTCAGGTACGTTTCGAAAGTTGCAATGCTCAGGTTATCGAGCAGCTTGTTAATTAAAATAACCTCTTTGTAGAGTAGTGCCGGATCGTTTAAGTGCTCTTGCTCCAGCACATCTGTCAGTGCTTGTTTCAGACTAAGTACATACAGGTTTGTCTCGCGAGGAGAAAAGCCCTGTCGTGCGCGGGTTATAGATATATCGCCAAGTGTATCGAGCGTTTGCTCATACTCCGGGCTGTAGATGTTTTCGAAATTACCATGCGAAACAGCTTTGAGTAAGCCATCGAGTAACTCTTCAGATTGCTTGTTAAGTTCTTCGTTCGATATAAGATCATCTCTTAATGTATCGTCCGCTAACTGATTTTCCATCCAGTTAACCAGGATGTCTTGTTTTTTTCTGAGTAGCAGTCTTGCAGTTGTGTTGGTGTCCATATAGTGGCCTGGAAAGTTGAAATTTTTCGGTAATCAAAGATAGGCTAATAATCATTTACTACCTATAGATTCCCCTTTCTTGATGGTTTAAAGTCTGTTTTTTCCGGTTTACGCGTTAAATGAGCTTAATCTGAAACTAAGCGTTGGTTTACGGGCTGTGCCTGCTTATGGTTTAGAGCCACACACCGGCAACAGGTGAATTACCCAAACAGATAGCTAAAACAGGCGTATACCCAAAGGATCGTAATTTTACCGGGCATTGCTCTTAATAAAGTTTGAGTATGATAAAAATCAGGTCTTTTGTTTGGACGCTGCTAGCCATTGGCCTTATGCTGGTAGCGGCAGGTTGCTCGCCTGTGAGGGTGGTAAAAACAGAGGCAGCCGACAATTTCAGGTTAGCCCAGTATCAAACGTTTAATTTTTACGAGATGGAAGCTTCTGGTAATGCCCTGGCAGCTTACAGGCAGCAGATGACCTTTATACAGGAGGAGATGACACGTGCACTCGAACAACGCGGGCTGCGACAGGTAGATCAGGACCCCGACCTGCGTATTAACCTGGGTGTGGTGGTGCAGGAAGAAGTGCAGACCCGCGAAACGAACCTCCTGACCGATCCGCCAACTTACTTCGGGCAACGCCGCTACACCTGGCGCAGCGAAGAAGTGGAAGTAGGAAGATATAATGAAGGTACTCTTTCGGTAGACCTGGTAAACAACAGTAGAAACGAACTGGTTTGGCAAGGAATAGCCGAGGCTGTAGTGCCAAAAAATGCAGCCACTCTCCGCGAACGCATTACGAAAGGTGTTCAGAAACTGGTAAAAAGGATACCCTGAAGTTAGGTTAAGTATAGGTTACCCTTGAGCTGTTTTGCCCAAAAATGCTTCGGAAGGCTTATTTCATTTGAATAATTGAGTTTTGAAGTAGCTGCTTTTATTCGTTTTTCTCCAGGCCCACAACCCAACCTATAATAATGAGAGCGGGGTGGGTGAGGTGATGCTCCTGAATTAATTGCGGCAAGTCCTGCACCTGCCCGGTAACCGACTTTTTATGTGGCAACGAAGCATGCTGCACCACAGCCACCGGAATGTTCCCGTTTCCTGCGTCTCTATAAGTTTCTGCTATCTCAACGGCTTTTTTCATACCCATATAAATAACCACTGTAGCATTGCTCTGCATGGCAAGGCGCAGGTCGTTAGAGAGAGAACCGTCTTTTTTTGTGCCGGTAATGGCCCAGATGCCTTCGCTCACCGCCCGGTGCGTAAGAGGAATGTCTTCCAGGCCGCTGGCCTGCATGCTGGTAACGCCAGGTATATAATAAGTGGCTATACCATGCTGCCTGGCGAATAGTACCTCTTCAAAGCCTCTCCCAAAAATGTAAGGGTCTCCACCTTTCAGCCGCACGACTGTACCTTTGCTAAGCGCCTTCTCTTGAATCAGTTCATGAATCTTCTCTTGCGGGGTGTAGGAGCCATAGGGGTGCTTACCCACATAAATCTTTTCGCATTCGTCGCGTGTAATGTCCAGCAATTCTTTGTTAGCCAGGTTGTCGTATAGCACCACATCTGCCCGTTGCAGGACCTTGTATGCTTTCACGGTTATCAACTCAGGATCTCCGGGGCCTGCCCCCACTACATAAAGCTCAGGTGTTTTTGTGCTGCCAGACATGTTCTATATAACGAATATGGTTTTAAAAAAGGGTTATCAAGTTTCAATATTATAACCTTTAGCCGGTTTTTCTGCAAATACTGAAATAGTTTTTTAGCTGAAGCTGCTACGCTTCCTATTATAGTATCGTGTGTTTATGTGTTTTCCAGTTAAGAAAGCTCCATTCATTTCCGTTTTTGCTCCCATCATCACTTGTCCTGTTGGTATGGTTGACTTTAACAATCAAAATTTTTAGGATACTTATTTTATAGATAAGAGATTTCTATTTATGTCTCCCCATACTATACCTTATTCCCAAAGAAATAAAGTGTATTGATCTAACCCCCCCCCTAAAAATGCCATGTCCCAGCGTAAAATATTTTTTGGTCTTAACTCCTAAGAAATTCTTCATTACTCTTGAGTCTGTTGTTCTTCAAAATTTGAGGTACTGGCAATAACAGGCTATGTTTTTAGCAATAGCCATAAAATAATAACTCCTTTTTCTTGAATTGCACCCATATTTTAAAGCCAAGGCCTGAAAAAAGAGGTATATATTATTAGTTATAAAAATATGTAATTTGAAAAATTGCCATTACCCCCTGTTTAAATTGAGTATAATTACTTAAAATACCTAAAAATTTATTGAACCCCCTATTGTTTTTCAAGGTATAATGATTAATTTTAACACATATTCCAGAAAGGGGGATGTAAATAATTAAGTATTGTAATTGTTTTACTTACTCCTGTTAGCTTAGAATTGTTTAATATTATGCTTGTTAAAAGGATGAATAGAGCTTTTTTGGATGAATTTAAGATAATAACAAGTAATAGTTTTAAGGTTTATAATCTTGTTAATTATAAGCTTTAAGTGTTGAAAAAAATATATTTAAACCCATTGATGCTTTAAAAAATTGAATTGACTTAAATAGTGTCAGTGTCTTGCTCAATAATTTAAAAGCAACTACTTCAACGAAGCCATAACTCTTAACATTACATCATATGTCACAGCATTCTTTCCCCACGGTAGTAGTCATCGGAAATGGCATGGTCGGTTATAAGTTTTGCGAAAAACTTATGGCCAAGTCAAAAGCCTTTCATGTCGTTGTTTTTGGTGAAGAACCCCGCCGCGCATACGACAGAGTGCACCTGAGTGAATTCTTTAATGGTATGTCAGCCGAAGACCTGTCTATGTCGCCGGAAGATTGGTACCGGAACCACGACATCACGCTGCACCTGGGCGACCCGGTTACAGAGATCAACCGCCTCGAAAAGACGATTCATTCTTCCAGAGGTCTTGTGCAGCCATACGATTACCTGGTGCTGGCTACTGGATCAGGTGCTTTTGTGCCGAACATACCCGGAGTGGAGAAAGATGGTGTGTTTGTGTACCGAACAATTGAGGACCTGGAGCTGATTCAGCAGTATGCGCACACCTGCCGCAAAGGTGCTGTAATGGGTGGCGGGCTTTTGGGTCTGGAAGCTGCCAAGGCACTGATCGATTTAGGAATAGAAGAAACACATGTCATAGAATTTGCCCCGCGCCTGATGCCCCGCCAGGTAGATTCGGCAGGAAGCAAAACTTTGCAGACGAAACTGGAAGCACTGGGGCTGCAGATGCACCTGAGCAAAAGCACCACCAACATAGCCGGCAACGGAAAAATTACTGCACTCGAATTTGCTGACGAAACGGTGCTGGAAGTAGATATGCTGGTGATCTCAGCAGGTATTCGTCCGCGCGATGAACTGGCCAAACTGGCTGGCCTCGAAGTAGGGTTGCGTGGCGGTATTGTAGTAAATGAGAAAATGCAGACCAGCGACAGCAGCATCTTCGCCATTGGTGAGTGCGCGCTGCACGAAGGCATGATCTACGGTTTGGTAGCGCCTGGTTACGAAATGGCAGAAGTAGTGGCAACCCAGATTAGTGGCGGCGACAAAGGCTTCTATGGTTTCGACATGAGCACCAAACTGAAACTGATTGGCATAGACGTAGCCAGCTTCGGCGATCCGTTTGTGGCAGAGCCAGATGGCCGCTCTATTGTGTTTGAAGATGCGAACAAAGGCGTTTACAAGCGCATCAACATCAGCAACGACGGCAAGTACCTGCTGGGCGGAGTGCTCGTTGGCGACGCTGATGCCTACAACATGCTCCTGCAGACGGTTAACAACAAACTGGTGCTGCCTCCAAACCCCGAAGACCTGATTTTGGGAGCCAGGGGAGGAGAAGCAAGCACAGGAGCTGGTGTGATGAGCCTGCCAGACGATGCCCTGATCTGCTCTTGTGAAGCCGTAACCAAAGGAGATATCTGTTCTGCTGTAAACGAGCAGGGAATTACCTCCGTGGATGGTATGAAGAAATGCAACAAAGCCGGCACTGGTTGCGGTGGTTGCGTGCCGCTCGTAAAGGACCTGATCACCGGTACGATGAAGGAAAACGGCCAGTACATCAAAAATGTGGTGTGCGAGCATTTCGATCATTCGCGCCAGGAGCTGTTCGACCTCATGAAGATTAACAACATCCGCACCTACGACGAAGCCTTAGATACCTTTGGCAAAGGCGATGGTTGCGAAGTGTGCAAACCGGTAGTGGCCAGCGTACTTGCCAGCCTCTGGAACGATGTGATCGTGAAGCAGCACACCATCCAGGATAGCAACGACCGCTACCTCGCCAACATCCAGAAAGGCGGTACTTACTCGGTTGTTCCACGCATACCGGGAGGCGAAATAACACCAGATAAACTAATCGTGATCGGGCAGGTTGCCAAAGATTACGGGCTCTATACCAAGATAACCGGAGGCCAGCGCATCGACCTTTTCGGGGCGCACGTAAGCGACCTGCCAGAGATATGGGAGAAGCTGATAGAGGCAGGTTTCGAGAGCGGACACGCCTATGGCAAAGCCCTCAGAACAGTAAAAAGCTGCGTAGGCAGCACCTGGTGCCGCTTCGGCTTGCACGACAGCGTGTCGTTTGCCATCGAGGTAGAAGATCGCTACAAGGGCATACGCGCTCCGCACAAGCTTAAAGGCGGCGTAAGTGGCTGTATAAGAGAATGTGCTGAGGCACAATCGAAAGACTTTGGCATTATAGCCACCGAGAAAGGCTGGAACCTGTTTGTGTGCGGAAACGGTGGCTCCAAGCCACAGCACGCCCTGCTGCTGGCCACCGATGTAGACAAAGAAACCTGTGTCAAGTACCTCGACCGGTTCCTGATGTTCTACATTAAAACAGCCGATCCGCTTACCCGAACCGCCACCTGGCTCAACAAAATGGAAGGCGGCATCAGCTACCTCAAAAACGTGATCATCAACGACAGTCTCGGCATAAACGAGCAGCTGGAAGAGGAAATGCAGGCACTTATCAACAATTACCACTGCGAATGGAAAGAAGTGGTGGAGAACCCGGACCTGAGAAAGCAGTTCAACCATTTTGTAAACGCGCCGGAAGAGAAAGACCCTTATGTGCAGTTCGACACTATGCGCGAGCAGGTAAAAGCCAAGGAGTGGTAAGGCCTTCTCTACCCTTGACTTAAATCCTTTAAAAAGCCCTCGGAAGGCCATTTTAATTAGAAGAATTTAGTTGGTGATTGTTTGTTGTTGATTGTTAAATGGCTGCATGGTTAATTTGAAAGCTGCCAAACATGCCTTCGCTGTTGCGAGCTTGTAGCTTGTACTTTCATACCACCTGAAGAGAAATTGCAGTACGAGCTACAAGCTCGCACCAGCGGTGATACCCGCCAACAGTTGCTACGGCTCTCATTTATTTTTTATTCACTCAATCAATCATTCAAAATGTAAAAATAGATGAGGGTAAAACAAATCAGCGAACAGCTGCTGCTCCATCCGCTGGTTAAATACCATTCATTCAAACATTCATTCAAAAATTCAAAACTCAGAAATCATGGAAATTCAAGTTGCAGAAGCCGTAAAATGGGTAATGGTTTGTAAAACAGAAGATGTGCCGCAAAACGGTGGTGCCTGTGTGAAATACAAAGACGAGCAAATTGCGATTTATAACTTTGCCCGCCGTGGCGAGTGGTATGCTACGCAGAACCTGTGCCCGCACAAGCAGCAAATGGTGCTGTCGCGTGGCATGATCGGGAGCACCGGCGATACCTGCGAGCCAAAAGTAGCCTGCCCGTTCCATAAAAAAGCCTTTTCACTTATCTCAGGAGAATGCCTTTCCGGTGAAGAGTATCAGCTCAAAACTTACCCGGTAAAAGTTGAGGCAGGCATGGTGTACCTCGGAATAGAATAACTTTTTGTTGTTTTATCCGGAAAAAGCAGATTATTTGAGCTTTCAACATTTAAATAAATCTGCATGCGCGATATCACTCACAAACAAATTACCCTACGCACAGCCCGGGCTGTAGCCGTTATTTTTTGCACCCCCGAAACCATTGAAACCATTAAATGCGACCAGCTCCCCAAAGGGAACCTGTTCGATGTAGCCAGAGCCGCTGGCTTTTTAGGTGCCAAAGCTACTCCGCAACTCCTGCCGCATTGCCACCCCGTTGGCATAGATGGTTTGCAGATAGAGTTTGAGTTTCTGGAGCAGGAACAGCACGAAGGACAATTTCCGGAAGCTGTTTTCCAGCGTTCCGGCATCGTTATAACCGGTGAGGCCAAGTCGATTGGGCGCACCGGCATAGAGATGGAAATGCTTACAGCGGTATCGGTGGCAGCTTTGGAGATTTATGACATGCTGAAGCCGGTAGACACGCAGCTGGAAATCGGTCACATTAAACTACTGGAAAAGAAAGGCGGCAAAAGCGATCGCAAAAAGTTCTTTTCTACGCCACCAACCTGTGCTGTGCTTGTCTGCTCCGACTCTACCGCCGCCGGCACCCGCGAAGACGGAAGTGGCAAGCTGATAAAGCAGATGCTGGAAGAGGTAAAAGCCAATGTGAAGCACTACACGATTCTGCCCGACGACCGGGAGCAGATACAGCAGCAAATAAAAGCCTGGGTGGCTGAAGATGTACATTTCATCTTTACCACTGGTGGCACCGGCCTCGGCCCGCGAGATAACACCGTGGCAGCCGTGGAAGAAATATTGGAACGCGAAGCAGCAGGCATCGCAGAAGCCATGCGGGCTCACGGGCAGCTCCGTACACCGCTCGCCATGATGAGCAGAGGCGTAGCCGGAGCCATAGGAGAAACGCTGATCGTAACGCTGCCAGGCAGCTCCAACGGCGCCAGAGAGTCTTTAGAAGCCATTTTGCCAGCCGTGTTCCATGCCCGCAAAATGATGAAAGGGGGCGGACACTAATGGCGCAGCAGACAGGCAAAGCACCTGCGCTTATGGCCATAGCCGAGGCGCAGCAACTGGTAAAGACCTATGCAAAATCGTTTGGGCAGGAGCAGGTGGCACTCGATGAGGCAGACGGAAGAGTATTGGCAGCAGCTATACGAGCCGATCGTGATTACCCGCCTTTTAACCGCTCGGCTGTAGACGGTTATGCCATTCGAACGGCAGATTGGGAGCAAGGTCAGCGAAACTACCCGGTGCAGGAAACTATTTTTGCGGGGCAGGCCCACCAGCAGGAGTTGCAGCCCGGTTTCGCCTACAAAATAATGACAGGAGCTGCCGTGCCGACCTCGGCCAACGCAGTTTTCCGGCGAGAAGATACCACCGAAGGAAAAGGTGCTGTAGAAATTAAAGTCGATACGGTTACCGCCTTTCAAAACATAGCCCGGCAGGGAGAAGATGTGCAACAGGAGGAAGTACTGGTGCCAGCGCCAATACTGGTAAACCCTTCTGTCATCAATTCGCTTGCAGCCGTGGGGCAGGCACAGGTGCTGGTAGAAAAGCTGCCACGCATCGCCCTTTTTACAACAGGAGATGAGGTAAAACCAGTTGATGCAGCTGTCTCACCTATTCAGATCAGGAACAGTAACAGGCACCTGCTGGAGGCGCTGCTCCGGAAATGGAAGCTGAAGCCGGATGTATACCAGCATATTCCGGATACGAAGGAGGCCCTGCACCAGGCAATACAGGAAGCACTGCAACATGATATGATTATTATGAGTGGCGGAGTATCAGCCGGAGACGCCGATTATGTGCCACAGGTGCTGCAGGAACTAGGCATAGAAAAACTGTTTCATAAACTAGCGATCAGGCCCGGTAAGCCGGTTTTCTGCGGAAAGCTTCCGAACGGAGGTATTGTGTTCGCGCTGCCCGGAAACCCGTTTTCCTGTCTCGTAACCTTTACCCTGCTAATTGAGCACTACCTCTACCACTGTTTCGGCTTTGAGGGCGGGCCAGTATACAACTACAAACTGCAGCAGCAACGCACTAAAAAGCACCAGCTGGCGGAGTTTTTCACGGTTAAAATAAATAAAGACACCACTACCCTGCAGCCGCTCCAGGTCAACGGCTCCGGCGACATCCGGGCCGGGCTTATGGCACATGGCCTGGGTGTTCATCCGGCAGAGCAGCAGGTACTCGAGCAAGGGCAAACAATAGAATTTATATCCTTCAGCAATAGCCTGATGTAAGCAGAGGTTGCCACAAGCAGCCCGCGCCTTCAGTGCTGCTTGTGGCCAAGGATAAAAGATAAAGAAAAAAAGAAAACGGTAGTGCGAGCTGCAAATTCTCACTAGCATACATATCCCAATATCTAATATCTACCATCTAATATCTAACATCTTTAACATGAAGGCATCAAACGGAAAAGCAACCTCCATTAAGTTATTAAGCCTGAAGTCCATTCAGATGCGTACCTTCCACTTGTCGTGGCTGGCGTTTTTTCTCTGTTTTTTTGGCTGGTTTGGTATTGCCCCACTTATGGCAGTAGTCCGCGAAGAGCTCGATCTGACCAAAGATCAGATTGGCAACATCATCATTTCTTCAGTGGCCATTACTATTGTTGCCCGTTTGGTTATTGGTTGGCTGTGCGATAAAATCGGGCCGCGCATCAGCTACACGGCACTACTTATTTTGGGAGCTTTTCCGGTTATGTTGATCGGGTTCAGTAATAGCTACGAATCATTCCTGATCTTTAGATTAGCGATTGGCGTAATTGGAGCTTCTTTCGTGATTACACAATACCACACCACGGTTATGTTTGCGCCCAATGTAGTCGGTACTGCCAATGCCACAACTGCCGGTTGGGGTAACCTGGGTGGGGGCGTTACCCAAATGGTGATGCCGCTTATTTTTGCAGGTTTTGTAGGGCTTGGCTTTTTAGATTCGCAAGCCTGGCGTTATGCCATGGTCGTGCCTGGAGTAGCCATGATCATTTGCGGCATTCTGTACTACCACTTCACCAAAGACTCTCCGGCCGGCAACATTTCTGAACTCTCGGATGTAGCTGCAGCCAAAAAGAAAAAAGATACCGTTTCGTTCTGGAAAGCCGCTGCCGATTACCGTGTGTGGGTGCTGTTTGTACTCTACGGTGCCTGCTTCGGCATAGAGCTGACCATCAACAACATCGCCGCCATCTACTACCACGATTTCTTTGAACTGGATTTAGGAACAGCCGGATTAATTGCAGGTTTGTTTGGATTGATGAACATATTTGCCCGTACGCTGGGTGGTTTCTTCGGCGATAAAGCCGGGATCCGCTATGGCCTTTCTGGCAGGGTTTGGTTTCTGGGAGCAGTTATTTTGCTTGAAGGCCTGGCACTGGTAGCATTTTCGAGCATGACGATATTGCCAATTTCTATTATCGTGATGATCGTGTTCAGCCTTTTTGTGCAGATGGCAGAAGGCGCTACGTTCTCGGTGGTTCCGTTCATCAACAAAAACGCCATGGGTGCTGTGTCGGGTATAGTAGGTGCCGGTGGTAATGCCGGTGCGGTGGCAGCAGGTTTCCTGTTTAAAGTAGATAACATGTCGTACCCCGAAGCGCTGTACATTATTGGTCTGGTAGTGGCTGGCACTTCGGTACTTGCCCTGCTGATTCGGTTCTCACCCGCCATGGAAAAAGAAGCCAAACAGGAAATTCACCAGCTGCTGGCAGAGAAAAATGGCCAGGCCATTCCAGCCGCAGCCTACGAACTCGAAGAAGCAAGATAAGCAGTATGCATAGATCTCTCAGCGTCTGAAGTATCGGCCATATACAGTAATTTTATTAATGAAAATGGCCTTCCAAAGCTTTTTTGCCAGTTTTCTGCCAAGGGTGTTAAGAGAAGCAACTGTAAAGCTCACACCAGCGAAGGAGAATTTTTCTAATGATAATGGCCTTCCAAAGCTTTTTTACCCGATTTCTGCCAAGGGTATTAAAGGAAGCAACTGTAAAACCTAGCAGCGTGTGCCCTTCCTGAAAACAAGGCGCGTGTTATTTCAACCCAACTATAGATTAGCTAAAACCAAGGTTCAGACAAAATGACGACCGAACAACATAAGGATAAATTTGCCAGTACCTGCTGCTACTGTGGTGTTGGTTGTGGCGTAACGGTTTCGAAAGAGAAAAACGGAACAGTTACCGTAGAAGGAGATGCAGCCTATCCGGTGAACAAAGGCATGTTGTGCAGCAAAGGCCTGAACCTTCAGTACACCGTTAACGATAAAAGCGACCGCCTGTTTTACCCACAAATGCGCTACAGCAAGAGTATGCCCATGCAGCGCGTCAGTTGGGACGAGGCTTTGCAGCGTACCGCAGCCGTATTCAAAACGTTCATCCAGAAATATGGTCCTGAATCGGTTGCGTTCTATGTCTCCGGGCAGTGCCTGACGGAAGAGTATTACGTAGTGAACAAGCTGATAAAAGGCTTTATCGGCAGCAACAACATCGACACTAACTCCAGGCTTTGCATGAGCAGTGCCGTGGCAGGCTACAAAATGGCTTTAGGCGAAGACAGCGTTCCGGTTAGTTACGACGACATTGAACTGGCCGATTGCTTTTATGTGACCGGAGCCAACCCCGCCTGGTGCCACCCTATTCTGTGGCGTAGAGTAGAGGCGCATAAAGCAGCAAACCCGGGCGTAAAGATTATTGTCGTGGACCCGCGCGTTACCGATAGCGCTGCCATTGCAGACCTGCACCTGCAGCTGAACCCGGGCACCGACGTTATCCTGAATCATGCCATTGGCCGCGTGCTCATCGAGAACGGAGACATTGACCTCGACTTTATTCAGAACCATGCCGAAGGTTTTGAGGCATATAAAGAGGTGGTATTTGAACGCACCGTGGCAGAAGCAGCAGAACTTTGTGGCGTGCGCGAAGAAGATATCAGGTTGGCTGCAACCTATATAGGTGGCGCAAAAGGCTTTATTTCGATGTGGACAATGGGCCTGAACCAAAGTGCTGTGGGCGTAGACAAGAACCTGAGCCTGCTCAACCTGAACCTGATTACAGGCCAGATCGGCAAACCAGGTGCCGGACCGTTTTCGCTTACCGGGCAGCCTAATGCTATGGGCGGCCGTGAGGTAGGAGGCCTGTCGAACCTGCTGGCAGCGCACCGCAACCTGAACAACCCGCTGCACCGCGAGGAGGTGCAGAAGTTCTGGGGCGGCACCACGATCTCAGAAAAACCCGGCCTGACAGCCACCGAAATGTTTGAAGCC
The DNA here is from genome assembly GCF_008017455.1 of Pontibacter qinzhouensis. Taxonomy (GTDB): domain Bacteria; phylum Bacteroidota; class Bacteroidia; order Cytophagales; family Hymenobacteraceae; genus Pontibacter; species Pontibacter qinzhouensis. The sequence goes on from NZ_VRTY01000022.1 coordinate 31,512, forward strand.
TTAAACAACGGTAGCCTCAAAGCCATCTGGGTAATCTGTACCAATCCGCTCACCAGCTTACCGAACGTGCGGCTGGCAGAGGAAGGCATGAAAAAAGCGAAGTTCGTGGTGGTGCAGGATATCAGCGATAAGCCTGAAACCATTCGATATGCCGATGTGGTACTACCAGCTGCTGCCTGGGCCGAAAAAGAAGGCACCATGACCAACTCCGAGCGCCGCATCAGCCATTTAGCCAAGGTGGTGGATGCTCCCGGAGAGGCCTTGCCAGATGCAGAGATCATCTGTCGCTTTGCGCAAAAAATGGGTTTCCGTGGTTTCGATTTTAAAAACGCTTCTGAAATTTACCAGGAGCACGCGCAGCTAACAGCCGGAACAAACATCGATATTACAGGCCTGAACTACGAAGTGCTGCAGCAAAAGCGGAGCGTGCAGTGGCCATACACCACAGGTGAGACAGGAGAGGGCACTGCCCGCCTTTTTACCGATAAGACATTTTACACGCCTTCTACCAAAGCTGTTATTCACCCGGTTCCGGTTGCTTTCAGAAGTGAAATGCCGGATAATGATTTTCCGCTCATATTAACCACTGGCCGCATCCGCGACCAATGGCACACCATGAGCAAAACTGGGAAAGTGAACAAGCTCAAAAAGCACATTTCTCAGGCTTACCTCGAAATTCACCCCACCGATGCTGACCTGCTCAAAATAGGAGAAGGTGATGTGGTGGTGGTAGCCTCCAGAAGAGGAGACGTACGGGTTAAGGCTAAACTATCAGCTAACATAAAACGTGGTGTTGTGTTTCTGCCGATGCACTGGGGCAAGATTCTGGGTAACGATCTGAACCGTGCCAACAATGTGACGAACGATGCACTCGACCCGATTTCTAAAGAGCCGGACTTTAAGTTCTGCGCCGTGCGGGTGGAGAAATACAAAAAACCTTTCCAGCGCATTGTGGTGGTAGGTGCCGGGGCAGGAGCCTTTGGTTTTGTAAAATCATACCGCGAAATAAACCCGGACGACGAGATTACGATTTTCAGCAAAGAAGATTTTCCGTTCTACAACCGCGTGATGCTGCCCGACTACATTAGCGGCCAACAGCAGTGGGAGCAGCTCGTGAAAATGAAAGACGCCGAAGAGCCAGCTTACAACATAAAACTGCTGCGTGGGGTGAGTGTGGAGAAAGTGAACCGCGAAGAAAAATACGTGATCGACTCCAGGGGCAACCGCAAAGATTACGACGTGTTGCTGATGGCCACAGGTAGTCGTGCTGCCGTACCGAAGCAGGTGCCAACTTTGCCGGGCATTTTTACCATGCGCAGCCGCACTGATGCCGATAATTTCAAAAATCATGTGCCAAAAGATGGCCATGTGGTGATCGTTGGCGGCGGTTTGCTGGGGCTGGAGATGGCGGCATCGATGCGGGAGATTGGCGTTAAGATTACCATTATTCAGCGCGTTTCCCGCTTCCTCGACCGCCAGCTGGACCCACTTGGTAGCCAGCTGCTGCACGAGGAGATGGAGGACCAGGGCTGCGATATTTACTACAACGATGAGGTGCAGCTTTACTACGGCCGCTCCAAACTGACCGGCGTCGGCCTGAAAAGTGGTCGCCGCATAGACTGCGATGCCATGATCATTGCCATCGGTACGGTGCCAAACCTGGAGCTTGCCCGCGACTGCGGCCTCGACTGCAAGCGCGGTGTGCTGGTAAACGAGCGCCTGCAGACCAACGACCCGGACATTTTTGCCATCGGTGAAATTGCTGAGTTCGAAGGAGTACTTTACGGCATTACGGCAGCAGCTGAGCAGCAGGCAGAGGTAGTGGCCCATTACCTGAACGGCGATATTGCCAGCCACTACACTGGTAGCACCTTCATGAACATCATCAAAATCCACGGTTTCGACCTCTGCAGCATCGGCTTACCGGAGTGCCCCAGCGATGATTATGAGGAAATTGTGTTCATCGACAAGGCGAAGCGCTACTACAAGAAATGCATCATTCACCAGGACCGTTTGGTAGGAACTATTCTGATTGGTGACAAGAGCGAATTCCAGGAGTTCCGGGAGCTGATCTCGAACAAGATAGAGCTGAGCGATAAGCGTCTTCAATTGCTCCGCAGCGGTAGCAAAGCCGAACCAGTGCTGGGCAAGCTGGTGTGCAGCTGCAACAACGTGGGTTCCGACAACATCCGGAACAAGATAGCAGCAGGCTGTACCGATTTTAAAGAACTCTGCGCTACCACCGGTGCCGGCACAGGCTGCGGCTCCTGCCGACCCGAAGTAAAAGCCATACTGGACGAGCAACTGAAACTGGAGGTACTAGAAAGCCAGGTGCTGGTGTAGAAGAAACTGAAATTGTCTGAATAACGGATCAACAGGATTACCCTGATTTCACGAATTATTGATTGGATTTATTTTTATCTGTAAAATCCTATAATCAAAGTAATCCATGATTCAGGCTAAAAACTCATTCTTAAAATGAAATTACATACCATCAAAATAAACCTCCCAGGCGGAATAGTTTCTGCCGGAGATCTTTATGAAGTGCTGTCAGCTGCTGAAAAGGCGGGAGTGGAGGATGTGCGGTTTGGGAACAGGCAGCAGTTGTTTTTTCATGTGGCCGATGACAGGCTACCAGTGCTGAAGCAGGACTTGTTTCTGGCAGACATCATGTTTGAGCTGAATGCAGATGCGCACCCGAATATTATAAGTTCCTACGCCATAGAAGAAGTTATTTACCACCCCGACTGGCTGCGCGAAGGCGTGTATAAAGACATTCTGGACCTGTTCGATTACCGGCCACAGCTCAAGATAAACCTGGTGGATAACGACCAAACCTTTTTCCCGTTTTTTACCGGCAACCTCAACTTTATCGCCTCCGACACCAGCAACTACTGGTACCTATACATCCGTTTTCCGAAAACGAATGTTATTTACCAGTGGCCAACGCTCGTTTATTCCGAAGACATTGCCGACCTGAGCAGTGCTATAGAGCGCACCATTTTTGCCAGCCCGGAGCTATTTTATGACCAGCCGGCCATAGATGGAAACCTGTTGCACAGCATGGTAAATGCTGTAGGTGATTTTGTAATTCAGCCCATTACCAAGGCGCTTAAACTTCCGGAGTTTACGCTCTCTTACTACGAAGGCTTTAACCGCTACGGGAGCAACAAACTGTGGCTCGGCATTTACCGCCGCGATGAGCTGTTTAAAGTTGCCTTCCTGAAAGACCTCTGCAAAGTGTGCATGAAAACGCGGGTAGGGCAGCTGTACACCACCCCCTGGAAATCGGTGATTGTGAAAGGAATAGATGCTGCCGACCGAAACCTGTGGGATGCCGTGCTCTGTAAATACCGCATAAACGTGCGCCACGCCTCCAACGAGCTGAACTGGCAGGTAGAGGACCAGTGTGCCTATGGCCTGGAGCTGAAAAACGAGCTGGTGCGCAAGCTGAACGAGGAGGATGTGCGTACCTTTAAGCTTTGCTTTGCCATTAAAACCCAACCAAAAACAGGCTTGTTTGGCTCTATCATCATCCGGACGCAACAGGATATTACCGAGGGAGTTGTGCTGGCCGATGAGCGGTTTGAGATTCTTTATACCCGCGATTTCAACCCGAACTCAAAGGATTTTATCTGTTTCAGGAAAGATGTGCAGAGGCATGAACTTAGTACTTACATTATTGAGTTGTGTAACTATTACTATGAGCTGCAAAGCGAGCCAGATTTAATGGCAAACGCGGTTTACCTGGAAAATGAAGTGACTACAGAAGCAGCAGAACCTGTAAAACCTAAGGTTTACCAATGCCGTAACTGCTATACCATTTATGACGAAATGTATGGCGATGCCGTAAATGATATAGCCGCAGGAACTCCGTTCGAAGCCCTGAGTACATATACTTGCCCGACCTGCGATGCGCCTAAAGAAGATTTTAAAGCAATAGAAACACCACAACCTGTGCCTACTGAATGAATTATGACCTGCTGATTGCCACTTCGTTACTTATTGTTGGTTTCCTGTATGCCTCGGTAGGGCATGGTGGTGCAAGTGGTTACCTGGCAGTTCTATCTATTTTTGCGGTGCCTGTAGTAGTCTATAAACCTATGATCTTGGTGCTGAATATGTTAGTGGCAGGCATCGGTTTTTATCAATTCTACAGAGCTGGCTATTTTAAATGGAAGTTGCTCTGGCCCTTTCTCATTACCTCCATTCCGCTTGCTTTTATAGGCTCACGTGTAAGCTTGCCCGAGGGTAACTTTAACCTGCTGCTTGGCCTGGCGCTACTGCTACCTGTTATCAGGTTATTAGGTTTTGGCCCTAAAGAGAAGCAGGAGCAGCGGGAACTGAACCTGACAACTGCCCTGCTGTGGGGTATCGTTATCGGGTTTTTATCGGGCTTGCTGAACATTGGCGGTGGAATCTTTTTGAGTCCTTTATTGGTTCTATTGGCATGGGCAAATGCCAAACAAGCCGCTGCTGTATCGAGTCTGTTTATTTTCTTTAACTCGCTGGCGGGGCTGTTAGGGAGCTCCTTTACAACCTATACTATCAGCAATTCTGCGTATATTTGGTTTGCTGCAGCTTTGGTGGGAGGCACGGCAGGCGCTTATTTTGGCAGCCAGCGGTTTGCACAGACCACGGTGCGTTACCTGCTAACGGCTGTTTTAGGCATTGCCTCGGTTAAACTTATATTTTTTATGCAATAATGGAGTTGAACGACAGATACAACCGGACCTTTAAAACCTTGCGGGTGAGCTTACTGAGCACCTGTAATTTAGGGTGCGTGTACTGTACCATGGGCGACCCCACCATTAATGTAGATAAAAAACCTCAGACACCGGCTTCTGTTTTTCTGCAGCAAATAGAGCAGCTCCACAAGCAGCTAAACCTCGATACCATCCGCTTTACCGGCGGGGAGCCTTTGCTGTACCGGGAACTGGCAGAAGTAATTGCCGGTGCAAAACAAATCGGCATTCCGAACATTAAAATAACGACCAATGCTTTTCTGCTAGACCGTGTGGCGCCTTTGCTGAAAGAAGCAGGGCTACAGTCGGTTAACGTGTCGCTGGATGCGGTGGAGGAGGAGGTGTTCTTTAAAATGACGAAGCGCCAGCAGGTACATCGTGTGCTCAAAGGCATTGAAACGGCCCTTGCCTGCGGGCTGGAGGTGAAGCTGAACGCCGTAATCCTGAAAGGTATGAACGACTGCCAGGTGCTGCCACTGTTGCGCTATGCGTTCGATAAAGATATTGCGATACGGTTTCTGGAAGTAATGGCCATGGGGCACCTGCACCAGCACGCTGCGGAGTACCTGTACTCGCAAAACGATATACTGGCGGCCATCGATACAGAATATGAGTTCTTTAAACTGCTCCGTAAGCCCGGTGCTACTGCCAATTACTGGCAGACGCTGGAGGGAAAAACATTCGGCATTGTTGCGAACGAGAGCGACCCCTTCTGCCAGGACTGCAACCGCCTTCGCCTTGATGCCCAGGGCAACATCTACGGCTGCCTGAGCAGCAACCACCCGGTTTCGATAAGCGATGTGCAGGAAGAGCAGGTGCTGCAAAGCAAACTGCAACAAGCCATGTGGCAAAAACAGGACCTGAAGTTTACCGGCAGCGACCTGAGCATGCTTCAGATAGGAGGCTAAAGTTTAGATGTTCGATATTAGATGCTAGATTTTAGATTTTGAAATGGGTAGTTTGCCCGAGACTACCGAGGGAACTATGAAGTACATGACGTTACAAATTAGATTCTTCAATAAGCTCAGAATGACAAAAACACGAATAACAGGTCTTTTGAAATTTGTATTCCTCTAAAGATTATCACACAAAACAGTAGAACATGAAAGTACAGGTATTTGCAGCGCTGAAAGATTATTTCGATAAAGAGTTTGAGGTGGCAGGAAACGTGCAGGATGTGAAGGCGCTGAAACAGCACTTATTGGAGCTGAACGGTGCGGCCGGAAACATGCTGAAGATTTGCCGTTTTGCCGTTGGTGATGAATTTGTAGATCCAAGTTTTCAGTTGAAAGAGAATGATACTGTTTGTGTAATTCCACCGAGCAGTGGGGGATGAGAGTTTAGTTAACCTTGTAAATAACTGATGTTTCGCACTAAGGATATTTAGTTAAATTTTATAATCCCAACAAATTGCAGTCGCTGGCGCTTTAGCCTCAACTAAGAGCATAAATTTCCAGTTCTTGGGTTGAGCGCCTTTGCAGGTTTCCGGTGCCGCAGGCAGCCTGAGCGCGAGCGAAGGCAGGAAAGATGCAGCAGCGCGATGCCCGAGAACGGGGCCTCGCGGCCTTGAGCGCTAAGACTTCTACAATGAAAAATGAAAGCCTAAGGGCACCGGATGAAACTGTTACCAAATGTATTAGAACCAAATTAAAGGTTTCAAATACCAGAAGGTGCGTAACATCAGTAAATAAATCAAAATATCGTTCATCATTTATTCCCTCTGATCTAACCTCTCCAAATCTTATGACCCACCTCTCCGATACTCCCCTTGATGTAGTTGGCCTTTTGGCCGCTGCGCACCATCCCAAAGCAGGGGCAATTGTGCTGTTTAGTGGCGAAGTGCGCGATAACAACCTCGGCAGAGAAGTAGCCTACCTCGATTATGAGGCGCATGAGTCGATGGCGGCGAAGATGATGGCAGCAATTATAGAGGAGGCGAAGCAGAAGTGGCCGCTGAATATTGCTGTGGCGCAGCATCGTACCGGTAAGGTTGCTGTAGGAGAATCGGCGGTGGTGGTGATAACGGCTTCTCCGCACCGTAGCGAGGCCTATGCAGCCAACCGTTATATTATAGACCGGGTAAAGCATGAGGTACCGATCTGGAAGTGCGAGTACTTTACCGATGGCACCAAAAAGTGGGGCGGTAACTGCAACTGCCACGACGTAACAGGCAATGCCAACAAGCACGTATACGAGTTCGATGAACTTCAAAAATAAGCCGTTTAGACGCGGTCAAACTAAAAATTAGAAATTCAATAGTAGAAATTGAGCTTGTAAAGCTAACTATCAGCAAAATTGGCAGCCTTAATTACTTCGAAGTAAATGTGACTGGTGCTCTACCAATTTTATTTTTAGAATAATATTCCTCTTTAAAAGAGCTTCAAATTTATTAGAGCTTCAAACCAGCCAGAGGCCGCGGAATAATCGTTACGAGCGAGGACGCTCGCGCCAGCATAATTTTTAATTTCTAATTTTTAATTTGGCGAAGCCCATCATGAAACCAGTTATCACGATAGAATACTGCCCGAAATGCGGCTGGATGCTACGGGCCGCCTACATGGCCCAGGAACTGCTAACGACCTTCAGCGACGACCTGCAGGGCGTACTGCTGCAGCCAAGCGAAGTAAGCGGGCGTTATACCATCCGGGTAAACGACGAAGAGCTTTTCGACCGGAAAGAAGCTGGCCGTTTCCCGGAAATAAAAGAGCTGAAGCAACTGGTCCGCGACAAGGTAAGTCCTGAAAAAAGCCTGGGCCACTCCGATAAAAAATAAACCTGATTTAGGTATGAAAAACCTGCTGGGCATAGTAATGTGTGGTGGCCAAAGCAGCCGTATGGGCTCCGACAAAGGCCTGCTAAAAACGGGCGATAATGTCTGGGCCAAAGTTGTAGCCAACAAGCTTCAGGAGTTGGAACTGCAGGTTGTGGTATCGGTTAACCAAGGGCAGGTAGCCAATTATTCGAATCATTTTACCCTTCCGGAGCTACTTGTCGATAAAAGTTGTCAAGGGGTAGAAGGGCCATTAAGAGGGCTGCTGAGCGTGCACCAGCAGTACTCTACGCACGACCTGTTGCTCATTGCCTGCGACATGATCGATATGGAGACTGTTACGCTGCAGCAACTGGTAAAGGTGTATGAGCAGGAGCCTGGCTTTGATTTCTATGTGTACCAGCAGGGGCAGTTTGCAGAGCCTTTCGGTGCTATTTACACGGCGGCAGGTTTGGCGGCCGTTATGCAGCAGCTGGAGGCAGGGCAACTCCTAAAAAACAGCATGCGTTATGTGCTGGATGGAGGAAGAACCAAACGCATGCCGCTGCTGCACCAGAAAAGTTTTAAAAATTATAACACCCTTTAAAAAGGACTTAAGACACAGGACACAGGACGAAGGACTTTTAACTTCTGACGTGATGCTGATTCACCAAAAAAATCCTGTGTCTTGTGTCCTGCGTCCTGCGTCTTTTTTAATTTCTTAGCGAAAGTATATACTTAGCCATTTCGGCTGCATCTGCTTTGCTCACGTTGGGGTGGGGCGACATTGGTACCTGGCCCCAAACACCGGCTCCGCCTTCTATTATTTTACCCGCCAGGTAGTTTACATTTTTATCGGTAAACTCATATTTCTGAGCTACTTCTACATAAGCAGGTCCTACTACCTTTGTCTTTTCCTGGTGGCACGCCATGCAGTCCGATTGCGAGATCAGCTTGGCACCTTTCTCATAATTGCCATCGGCCAGGGCTGTTGCGGCAGCTCCTGCGGGCGCTTCGGTTTCGGGTGCCGAGGTGTTGGTGCTTACCGCGGCTGTCGTGTCGCGATCTTGCCTGTCGTAGTGTTCAGCATACTCTGAAGATGAATTGTTGCAGGAGGCCAAAAAGGCACAGCAAGAAAGAATTAGAAGTGATTTCTTCATACTATTTATTTTTAATTTATTGATCTTCAAGTAACAGCAGGTTATAAACCACCAGTAGGTGCGCCTCGGTTTGCCTGGGGCTACCGGTTATTTCAAATCGGGTAAAAGGCACTGCTCCGGTAGTTGCCGGAATATATAAATTATTTGATTAAAAACTTGTCTGCACATAATTTTTCTCAATCTCAGATTAAACAGGTAATTTATGCCCTCATCTAATCTGTATCCTGTTTATGACTTACTGTTTAGGAATAAAAGTAAAGGAAGGCCTGATCGCACTGGCTGATACGCGTATTACGGCAGGCACCAGTACTACTACCAAAAAGAAAACCTACATCGCCCAAAAAGATAATTATTCACTCTTCATTATGACAAGCGGGCTCCGGTCTGTAAGAGACAAAGCCGTGCACTATTTTCAGGAACTGGTGGAGGAAGGTGTGGTGTATAACAAACTCTACAAAGCTGTAAATGCCTTTGGCGAACAGATAAAGCGTGTAGCCGAAGAGGACAGGGCCGCACTGGAGCGTGCCGGCCTAAAGTTTAACCTTAACAGCATTGTAGGAGGCCAACTGAAAGACGACAAAGAGCACAAGCTTTTTCTGCTGTATTCTGAAGGTAACTGGGTGGAATTGGATGAAGGTTCGCCGTACGTTATAATCGGTAACTCGGGGCAGGGTAAAGCTATTCTAAACCGGGTGCTGAACGACACTACCACCATGAAGCAGGCTCTGAAAGCCGGGTTTCTATCGTTCGACTCGACAAGGGTGAGCAACAACGATGTGGAATTCCCGATCGATGTTATCCTTTATAAAAAAGATTCGTTTCAGTTGGTGGAGCACCGCTACGAGAAAAAAGATTTAGAGCATATAGCCGAACTGTGGGCGCAGAAACTGACAGATGCCTTGGAGGATATACCGGAAGACTGGATGGAGGAAGCCTTTAATGATAAACCAAGAACGAACTCAACTATTATTTCTTAACCCCTATGAAATTTAAGGTCCATTGTGAGCTGGAATACCAGGTGTACCAGCCGAGCACCTTTATTTTTAACATACATGCGCTCCGTACTGCCACCCAAACGGTGCTGGAGGAAGTGCTGGAAGTGGACCCATACATCAGATTTGAAGAGTTTACATCGGTGCACAGCACCAACCGCTTTGTGCGGATGGAGGTAAAGGAGCCGATGATGTTTAAGATTGCCTACAAAGCAGTAGTAGATCCGGCTTATACCATTATCGACCACGACTCTGCACTGGCGCCTGTGCCGGTGGTGCAGTTAGATGGCGATGTTATTCCGTATCTGTTTCCGAGCCGCTATTGCCAGTCAGATAAGCTGCAGCGTTTTGCCTACAGCAAATTCGGCAAAATAGAAAATGCCTTTGAGCAGGTGCTCACCATTACCGAATGGATTCATAAAAACGTGGAATATTTGAGTGGCAGCACAAACTCGCAGACTTCCGCCTTCGATACCATAACCGAACTGGCCGGCGTTTGCCGCGATTTTGCTCATCTGGGAATTGCCTTGTGCCGTGCGCTCTCTATTCCGGCGCGTTATTTTACCGGTTACTCTTATAAACTGTTTCCACCCGATTTTCATGCCTGTTTTGAGGCCTACATTGGCGGCCGCTGGATTATTTTTGATGCAACCAAACTGGCACCCTTAAACGGCCTCATTAAAATTGCCAACGGCCGCGACGCAGCCGATGCCGCAGTAGCCAGCACGTTTGGTAATGTTGCCTGCACCTCCATAAAGGTGGGGGCAGAGACAGCCGATCCTGAATTCGAGCCGTTTATGTACGAGAAATCAACACTGAAAGGCTTGTCTTACGAGTAAGCTGCTCCCTGTTAACCCTTGGCCTTCCGGATGCAGTTTTGCCTTCGGAAGGCCTTTTTTATTAGCATAATTAGTATGGTGCGGCAGCAAGTATAAGATATGCACCTGATAGTTTTAGTTTCTTCAACTGCTTAAACCATGAAAAAGTAAATAGGGTGCAACAAAAGTTGTAACAGCAGCAGGATGTGTTCTACTTTATCTGCCTGTTTTTTAATTCAGATGCTGCTATAAAAAAGGTGGCTTTTCTGGAGGCTGTAAAACGACAAAGCCTGCCAATCAGACACGATTGACAGGCTTTGTTGTTATAGTCGGAGTGGCAGGATTTGAACCTGCGACCTCCAGCACCCCATGCTGGCGCGATACCAGGCTACGCTACACCCCGATCGAAAGTAAAAGCCCTACATTGCTGTAAGGCTTTTAAATTCTGTGCACTCGAGAGGATTCGAACCCCTAACCCTCGGAGCCGAAATCCGATATTCTATCCAGTTGAACTACGAGTGCATTAGTGAGTGCAAAAATAGAAACTAAGTTGATAAAACGAAATTTCTTGATGAAAATAAAATCAGAATAATATGCTGAAAAGTAATCTACGGATCATCTGGTTCTGTAACAGCATAAACCCTAGACGGTTAAAGGCGCGTTTTGCTTTTGAAGGTCATTTTAATTAGAATAATTTGCTTTACCGGGAGCAGAAGCCGGCAAGGCTGCTGAAGTAGCCTGAGCAGCTCAGGCTACAGCCGTTTCTATAAAGCCTTGTTTCCGCTTATGTACCTGATTATCTGAACTATTCCGGTGTCGAGGAGCGAGTAGTACACGTGTTTTCCTTCGCGCTGGGTCTGCAAAACGCCTTTGTCGCGCATGTTAATGAGGTGGTGCGAGAGCAGAGACTGTTCAATTTTTAGGGCCTCCTGCAATTCGCTAACCGATAGGCGCTGCTTTTGCTCTAACAAGTCTATAATGCTTATCCGTACCGGGTGCGCCACGCACTTAAGTACGTAGGCTGCTCGCTCTAGCCGCTTCTGATCAACCCTTACTTTTATTGTAGACATACATGGGGTATCTGTAATAGTTATGTATGAACATGTGTTCAAGTGTTGTTTTCTACTAACTATTACAAATTATGTTTCTCAGAAGTTCCTGTAGCTACATTTTATACTACTACTTGTTAGCCTGTTGTTAAAACCAAAACAGCTGTCTCATAAAAGAAACAGCTGTTCGGTCACCATCAACAAACTAAACAGGAAAAATCGGTGGTATTGCCGCTCTGCTTTTGCTCTGGAGGAAGCAGGCTCTACATAACTATACCAGCTTCAGCAAAAAGCGGAATTACAAAAAGCTGACTCTTACATTAGTTGGCATGCATGGCCTGGGAGGAGTAGCTGCTTATATCTATGCCCAGGCCCTGTGCAATTCCCAGTCCAAGACCAATGTCGGCACGGAAGAAGTGACAGAGCTGGCGGTTAATGATCTCCATTCGTTTCGGACCGTCTATGCCCTGCATGGCGGCTACAATGTTGCTTATCGTATTCTTTTTCTCTTCCGGAGAGAGCAGCCGGAACAGGTCACCAGGTTGGGTGTAGTGGTCGTTTTCGCCTTCGGCGTTGCGGTCGAACCAATCTGCGGTTACGTTGCCTAAGTTTTGCGCGGGCTCTTTGTAGGCTTCATCGGCTTTTATATGGTCGAAGCTGTTCGGGAAATAGTTTGGGTGGCTGCCGCCGTTGCCATCTACACGCATTTGTCCGTCGCGCTGGTAGTTGTTGGTAGCAAAGGGGCATCTGTTCACCGGAATCTGCTCGTAATTGGCACCTAGCCTGTAGCGTTGCGCATCGGGGTAGGAGAGTATGCGGCCCTGCAGCATTTTATCTGGCGAAAACCCGATGCCATCTACAATATGCGCCGGAGCAAAGGCCGCCTGCTCTACATGGGCAAAATAGTTATCGGGTGTCTCGTTCAGTTCCAGCACGCCAACATCCAGCAGCGGAAAATCTTTTTGCGACCATACTTTTGTGAGGTCGAAAGGGTTCCACTTGTAGGTGGCAGCCTCCGCTTCTGTCATAATCTGCACCTTTACCGCCCACTTCGGAAAATCACCGCACTCAATGGCATCGTAGAGGTCGCGCTGAGCCTGGTCTGGGTCAAGGCCTTTCATTTCGGTGGCGGCGGCATCGGTAAAATTCTGGATGCCTTGCATGGTCTTGAAATGGAACTTCACAAAATGGCGCTCATTCTCCTTGTTTATAAACGAAAACGTGTGGCTGCCGAAACCGTGCATGTGGCGGTAGGAGAGTGGCGTACCCCGGTCCGTCATCAGAATCAGGACCTGGTGCAGGCTTTCGGGGTTCAGCGACCAGAAATCCCACATCATAGTAGCGCTTTTGCGGTTGGTGTGCGGGTTGCGTTTCTGGGTATGAATAAAGTCCGGGAATTTTTTCGGGTCTTTTATAAAGAAAACAGGCGTATTATTCCCTACCAGGTCCCAATTGCCATCTTCGGTATAAAATTTCAGGGCAAAGCCACGTGGGTCGCGTTCGCTGTCGGCACTGCCTTTTTCGCCGCCTACCGTAGAGAAACGCAGAAAGACCCGGGTTTCTTTGCCTGGTTGGCTGAAAACTTTGGCGCGGGTGTAGCGGGTAATGTCGTGTGTAACGGTAAAAGTGCCGTAAGCGCCACTGCCTTTGGCATGCACCACACGCTCCGGTATGCGTTCGCGGTTAAAGTGCGCCAGCTTCTCGTGTAATATATAATCTTCCAGCAATACCGGCCCACGCGGTCCGGCTGTCAGGCTGTTCTCGTGCTCAAAGTATGGTCTGCCGGAGGCAGTGGTCAGTCGGGTAGTTTTTTCTGTTTCGCTCATGGCTATAGGTTGTGCTTTTAATCAGGTTGATGATTCAAAAGTATAGCTTCCTGAAATATAGATCAAATCAATTAAAATTATAAAAGTATAGTTTATTTCTATTTAAGCTTGTTCGGTCACTTTTATCTTTTTGGCAAAAGCTTTATGTTAGTTAATTACTTACAGGTGTTAGAAAAATTAGGCGAATTCAGGTAAAACCTATACCTTTATGCAAACGTTTGCAGGTTATAGTGTTTTCTGTTTTGTCGTAACAAGCAGAGCAGCTATAAATGCGAACCAGACAATACCTGGTTTACAGTTTGCGATGCCAGTGCCTGCTACCTTAACCTGATTATGCTTACCTAAACACCTTATTTTTGATAACTATATGGCTGGAACAGAATTATTTTCATTAAAAGATAAAGTTATTGTAATAACCGGAGCAACAGGCGTACTCGGCGAGGCATTCTGCATGGCGGTGGCCAAGGCCGGTGCGAAGGTGGCCGTGCTGGGCCGGAACAAGGAGCGGGCAGAGGAGCGGGTAGAAGCCATAGAGGCAGCAGGAGGAGAGGCCATAGCTGTTTTAGGCGATGTGCTGGATGAGCAGCAGATGCTGGATGCCCGTGAGCACATCCTGACCACCTGGGGCACCATAGATGGCCTGGTAAACGCGGCCGGAGGTAACATGCCGGGTGCCACAGTATCACCTAACCAGAACCTGTTTGACATTAATATAAATGATACCCGGCGCGCTGTTGACCTGAACCTGTTCGGCACCATTATTCCTACCAATGTATTCGGGCGTGTAATGGCCGACAAAGGACATGGGTCTATTGTTAATATATCGTCGTTGGCGGCGCAACGGCCGCTGACACGGGTAATGGGCTATACCCTGGCTAAGTCGGCTGTGGAGGGTTATACCAAGTGGATGGCCGTAGAAATGGGGCTGCGCTATGGTGGAGGCATACGCGTAAATGCTATTGCGCCCGGAGTGTTTCTTACCGAACAAAACCACAGCCTGCTCATGAACGATGACGAAAGCTTTACCGAGAGGGCAGAGCAGTTTATCGCCAACACCCCGTTCAGGCGTTTCGGCGTGCCCGATGAGCTGGCCGGTACCCTCATTTACCTCCTGAGCGATGCCTCCGGCTTTGTAACCGGCGAAACCATACTCGTAGATGGTGGCTTTAACGCCTACAGTGGCGTGTAAAAAGATGTTGCCCTTGACACTAAATTGCTCTAAATGCTTTTGAAGGCCAATTCTATTAGAATAATTCGATTGCAGGTTGTTGCTTGATGATTGTTAAATTGTTGATGTGGAAAAGTTCTGAATGAGTGATTAAGTGGATGAGAGAGTATAAATCTCTTATCTCTATTTTAGATATCTATATGCCAACATCTGGCATCTAATAACTTCAATGAGCTGAGCATGTAGTGAGCAGGCGAAGCTGAAATAGTGATTCAACCCAAAAACATAAAATATATGTCGTTATTACAAAGCTGGAGATGGTACGGGCCAAACGACCCGGTTTCTTTGCAGGATATTAAGCAGGCAGGAGCTACTGGTATTGTAACTGCCCTGCACCACATCCCGAACGGACAGGTGTGGACGGTAGCGGAAATACAAAAGCGGAAAGAGGCTATTGAGCAGGAAGGCCTTATCTGGAGCGTAGTAGAGAGTGTGCCAGTGCATGAGTCTATTAAAACTCAGAAAGCAGGTTTTGAAACCTACATCGAGCACTACAAGCAATCTATACGGAACCTGGCAGCATGCGGCATCCGCATTGTAACCTACAATTTTATGCCCGTGCTCGACTGGACCCGCACCGACCTGAGCTACACCGTAGAAGATGGATCCAAGGCGCTTCGGTTCGAGAAAGCTGCTTTTGTTGCCTTCGATGTGCTGATGCTGCAACGAAAGGGAGCCGAAAAGGATTATACGCAGCAGGAACTCGAGAAGGCCCAGCAACGCTTTAACAGCATGAGCGACGAAGAAAAGCTGTTGCTGCAGCGCAACATCATCGCAGGTTTGCCAGGCAGCGAAGAAAGTTTTACGCTGGAGCAGTTCCAGCAGGCATTAGATACTTACAAAGGCATAGATGCCGCCAGGCTTCGCCAGCACCTGATCTATTTCCTGCAGCAGGTGGTGCCGATAGCCGACGAGGCAGGTGTGCAACTGGTCATTCACCCCGACGACCCACCGTACGCTATCCTGGGGCTGCCGCGCGTGGTTAGCACTGCCGCCGACGTAGAGGCTCTGGTAGAAGCGGTTCCCTCGCTCAACAACGGCCTTTGTTTCTGCACCGGCTCCTTTGGTGTGCGTGCCGACAACGACCTGCCAGCCATTGTGCGGCAGTTCGGCGACAGAATAAACTTTATTCACCTGCGCAGCACCCAGCGCGACGAAGATGGTAATTTTTATGAAGCCAACCACCTGGAAGGCGACGTAGATATGTTTGCCGTAATGAAAGAGCTGGTACTACTGCAGCAACAGCGCAATATCAGCATACCGATGCGCCCCGACCATGGCCACCAGATGCTCGACGACCTGCACAAAAAGACCAACCCCGGCTACTCTGCTATTGGCAGGCTGCGCGGACTGGCAGAATTGCGCGGCCTCGAAATGGGTATTGAACGGTCTTTAGCCAAAGCCTAGTGCTTCGCCATATTAAAAATTATGATGGCGCGAGCGTCCTTGCTCTTGACGATTATTCCGCGGCCTCTGGCCGCTTTGAAGCTCTTTTACAGGGGCACATAATTCAAAAAATAAATTGGAGGAGCACTAAATTATAGAAATTAGAAATTACACTGAAGTTGCACTTGCTGGTTTCTCGTTAAGATTTACCTGTCTTAGCTGTGAAACCAGCAACTTTTTTGAGCAGAGCCTACAGGGGCTTCTTTATTAGCGTTCCTGAATTTCTACTATCAACTTTAGTTCTGGAGAACCAGTCTGATTATTTAAATGAAAATGGCCTTCAGAAGGTTTTTCATTGTTTTTGATCCAAGGGTTATAGATGCAAAAGCTACTATGCAACCACCAGGTTATACTGTGGGTCTTACAGGAAAAGAGCATCATGTTATATTATTATTCGCCAATGAAAAAGCTTTTTCTAACCTTAGCTCCTTTTCTGTTGCTCTCCTGTAAAAACACTGATGCAGATGATGCTGCACCGATTATGGGCTGCTTTTCTGATGAAGTAATAGAGGAGGTGCGTCAGGTGGAAGGGCATGTTGAAATAGTGGGGAATACCTATGTGATCGAAACAGAAAGTAGGCGCTATTATCCTTGCGACTTCCCTTCAACTTTAACTATTCAGGGTAAACAAGTTGTTTTCGATGCGAGTCTTTTTGCGATACCACCACACTTCCGCCTGGTTGGGCAACCAATCCGTATCACCAGAATATATTAAATACAACCATCCTTCAGCTATGCCTTCTGTACTGCGGCTGCAGATGACAACCCAATTTACCGGGCTTTACTGTACTGTTTTTACAAGTGAGAAAAGTCGCGCATCGTGTGGCGTGCCACATGTGTCGTTTTTCTATAAGAGATGCAAATTCGAGATCTGAAGAGGTAAGACGCAAGCCAAGCTATTGGAGATAACAACTATTAGCTGAAAAAACAGTGCCTTCCTCCAACAATCAAAATCTTCCGCAACTGCCTCTGCTGTCGCAAACTAGCACTTGTTCAAAGGCAGTTTTAACAGATTAGCCCCAATTATAGCCTGTTTTTACTATATTTTGCAAAAAATATGGTGGTAGGGTTTTTATATTGATAATTTCTTTCTAATTTTTGCCACTTTTTACAAATTTTCAAAAGGTATTGCAAAAATGATGAATATCATGAAAGCTACCCTTAGTTAATGTTTTATTTGATCCCGACCCTGTCTAATTTAATGGAGAAACTGCTCTGGTAGTAACTGAATAATTTAAATTACTGATGACATTTTAAAAATTTAGCCTTGAAATTAGCCATTCTTAAAGAGAGCAAAGTACCTGAAAGGAGAGTCGCTCTCACCCCAGATGTGGTAAAGTCGCTTAGCAAAGCTGGTTTTACCTGTGGCATTGAAAGCGGAGCCGGTGTAGAATCTGGTTTTTACGACAATGTATACGAAGATGCCGGTGCCATTATATTTCCGGATAAAACGCCCATGCTGCAAGACGCAGACGTGCTGCTGAAGGTAAACGCCCCCACACCAGAGGAGCTGCAACTGATGCGCGACGGAAGCGCCTTTATTTCTTTTCTGTATGCGTACACGGTGCCGGAGTTACTGAGTATTTGTGTGCAGAAGAAAATTTCAGCCTTTGCCATGGATGCCGTGCCACGCATTTCGCGTGCCCAGAAAATGGATGCCCTCAGCTCGCAGGCCAACCTCGGTGGCTATAAAGCCGTGCTGCTCGGAGCAAACGCCCTGGGCAAGATTTTCCCGCTCATGATGACAGCCGCTGGTACCATCACACCTGCCCGTGTACTCATTTTTGGTGCTGGTGTGGCTGGCCTGCAGGCCATTGCCACGGCCAAGCGCCTTGGTGCTGTGGTAGAGGTAACCGATGTTCGTCCCGAAACAAAGGAGCAGGTTGAGTCGCTGGGAGGCCGTTTTCTGGAGGTGCAGGCCGAAGGTGTGCAAACAGAAGGAGGCTACGCCAAAGAAGTATCGGCAGAATATCTTCAGAAACAGAAGCAACTCATTACCAAACACATTGCCGATGCGGATATTGTTATTACCACCGCCCTTGTAATTGGTAAAAAAGCACCGGTGCTGGTAACGGCGCAGATGGTGGAGAGCATGAAACCAGGCTCTGTGATTGTGGATATGGCCGTTGAGTCGGGTGGTAACTGCGAGCTCAGCGAGTTCAACAGAACAGTTGTGAAACATGGCGTTACTATTATCGGAGAGTCTAACCTGCCGGCGATGGTACCTGTTAATGCCTCTGAGTTATACGCTAAAAATGCCAGCACGCTGTTGCTGCACCTGGCCAACAAAGATGGCTTTAAATGGGAGCTTGAAGAAGAAGTGACCAAAGGATCGCTTATCACTCACCAGGGAGAGCTGGTACATCAATTCACGAAAGAAATTTTAGCTAAAAAAGTATGAATGCAGAAACGCTATTAGTATTGCTCTACGTGCTGGTGCTGGCCAGTTTCGTAGGCTTCGAACTTATCTCTAAAGTTCCTCCAACTTTGCATACTCCGCTTATGTCGGGTTCGAATGCTATTTCGGGTATTACCATTGTAGGTGCCATTGTGGCTGCCGGTCCGCAGGACTGGTCGATGAGCAAAGGCCTGGGCATTGTGGCTTTGCTGCTGGCAACGCTCAATGTGGTTGGTGGCTACGTTGTAACCGACCGTATGCTCCAGATGTTCAAGAAAAAGAAAAAATAAGGCATGTTAGAGAAAGATTTACTTATACGAATTGCCTATCTAGTAGCATCTGTACTATTTATAATAGGTATTAAAATGCTTGGCAAAACATCTACAGCGCGTCAGGGCAACAGCCTGTCTGCGGTAGCCATGCTTATTGCCATTCTGGCAACGCTCCTCGATAGCCAGGTGCTTAGCCTGACCGAGATTTTTGTGACCATTCTGATTGGTTCTGCTATTGGCGCTGTGATTGCACGCCGCGTAGAGATGACCTCTATGCCGGAAATGGTGGCTATTTTCAATGGCTTTGGTGGTGCGGCCTCTGTGCTGGTTGCTGCTTCGGCTTACTGGGCTCTTGCTCATACCGCTGGAGTTAGTATGGATGCGGTTGTGTCTGTAACTGTTGTGATCAGTATCATCATTGGTGCTGTAACGCTTACTGGTTCATTGGTTGCCTTCGGCAAACTGAAAGGCATTATTAACGGACGCTCGGTGACCTTTGGTGGCCAGCACGCATTAAATGCTATTTTGTTTCTATCGACCATTGCGTTGTCGGTAATGGTGGTACTAGAGCCTAACGAGGAAATTTACATGCTCGGCGTTATTGTTATTGCGCTGCTGCTGGGTATTCTGACAGTTATTCCGATTGGCGGTGCCGATATGCCGGTGGTTATATCATTGCTGAACTCCTATTCTGGTATTGCGGCCGCTGCTACAGGTTTCGTACTCAACAACCAGGTGCTGATTATTGCAGGTGCATTGGTAGGTGCTTCCGGCATCATCCTGACGCAGATCATGTGTAAGGCCATGAACCGCTCGCTCACTAACGTATTGCTCGGTGGTTTCGGGCAGACAAAAGCCGGTGCTACCTCTGAGAGCGGCGAAGAAATAGTAGTGAAAGAAGTAGGCGTGGAAGAAACGGCAATGCTCTTCGATTCTGCTTCGTCCGTAATTATTGTGCCGGGTTATGGTATGGCCGTGGCGCAGGCGCAGCACGTGGTACGCGAACTCACCGACCTGCTCGAGAAGAGAGGTACTTCAGTTAAGTTTGCCATTCATCCGGTGGCCGGTCGTATGCCGGGCCACATGAACGTACTGCTGGCCGAGGCCAATATTCCGTACGACAAACTGGTGGAGATGGACCACATTAACGATGAGTTTGCCAACACTGACATTGCGCTTATTATTGGCGCGAACGACGTGGTAAACCCTGCAGCACGTACGAACCCGGGTAGTCCTATTTTCGGGATGCCGGTACTGAACGCCGACAAAGCCAGGACCGTAATTGTGTGCAAGCGAAGCATGAATGCCGGTTATGCCGGTATCGAGAACGAGTTATTCGGCTACCCGAATTGCCTGATGCTATTTGGTGATGCGAAATCTTCTATGGCAAAAGTGGTAAGCGAGCTAAAAGAATCGGTTACGGCTTAAGGAGCTTCGCCAAATTCAGAATCAGAAATATTGAAAAATCTGCTTTAATGGCCCTTACAGAAGTATTTCCATCAGTTTTTCATGTGGAAGTTGCTGATTTGTTTTGGCAGCTATACTAAGTACAGCAGCTTACCTTTAATTTATAGCGGGAGCACTACCGGGTTCAGGTATTGCTCCCGCTTTTTTATGACCTCACAGCGTCTACAAGACCTGTGAGCGTGTCATGGATAGCAGCTAATAATGAATTATTTGAATTGTTTTGCTAGGTTGCTTGCGCCTTCGGCTAAATTATTCAAATGAAATTGGCCATTCGAAGGCAAAAAAGATATTAGATGCTAGATTATAGATGTTAGACCTTTAATTAGTTAAAAAGTGAAGAGTTAAGAGTTTTCATTCACTCATCTTCAAATCTCCAGAACAACCATCCAGCCATTTAACAATTTACAATCAGCAGCCAGTAATTATTCAAATGAAAAGTGCCTTCCTGAGACTTTGCTGCTTCTGGTTCATCTATCCAGTTATCACCCTGGAAAATAGATTTTCTCACATAATTGATAATTATCACTTTACCCCATACCTTTGATCATTCTTGATCTATAAGAGTAGACGCAATTTGGGAATATGGATATCAGTAATAAAAATTCTTTGTATTCGGTATTCCTGACGTAAAATACGTGAATAGAATTTTTATTATATCGCTACTGGCCATCATGGTGCTGCAAACCTTCAGCAAGGTGTTGCTCATCGTGGATTACCAGGCCAACAAAGCGTATATAATGGAGTTCCTCTGCATTAACCGCGACAAGCCTGAACTGGCGTGCGAGGGCAAATGCCACCTTTCAGAGCAGCTTAAAAAACAAGATGATGCCGAAAAGCAAGGTGGTGCTCAGAACGTTGCAAAAGAAGTTCAGCTAAACCTGATCTGCCAGCACACCTTTTCCTTCGATTTCCGCATATTTTTACCCTCTCAGCCTGCTGTGGCCGTTTTCGATGCTGGCAGCGTTGTCAGGCCATCCTTCGATTTTTTCCATCCACCACAAGGCATAGTATAAGCTTTCCTTTGCAGACACCTCTGTGTTTGCGCCTGTTACAGTTGCCCGGCCTCATGCTGCAGGGTAATTTATTGGCTTTGGTTTAACTTATTCTATACTTTTTTATGAAACGGATGCTTTGCCTTCTCGTGTGCCTGCTGGTGCACGGGGCCACGGTGTATGCACAGTCTGGCATCAGCGGCCAGGTGTTGGATGCACAGACAAAGGAGCCTCTTTCAGGGGTTTCCATACATGTAAAACAAGCCCTCAGCGGCACACAAACAAACCCAGATGGCAGCTTTAGTCTGGCAGCGGCGACACCAACAGATACTGTCGTTTATTTTTTTGTTGGTTATAAACAAAAGGCTGTGGCCGTTGCCAATCATCAGCGGCTTGTGTTGCTGCAACCAAGTTCAAACCTGTTGCACCAGGTGGTGGTGTCGGCCAGCAGAGAAGCGCAGGTACGCACCGATGCACCTGTCGCCATCAGTGCCATTTCGAAGGAGGTGCTACTTGAGACGAAGCCCACTTCTCTGGAGCAGGTGCTGAACAAGGTCAGTGGGGTTTACATGGTGAACCTGGGCAACGAGCAGCATACCATGGCTATCCGGCAGCCTATCGGCTACAAAAGCCTGTTTCTGTACCTCGAAGATGGTATTCCTATTAGAACAGGGGGTAATTTTAACCACAACGCCCTCATCGAAATAAACATGGCCTCCCTTAAAACCATTGAGGTAATACGCGGGCCTGCTTCGTCGCTTTATGGTAGCGAGGCCATAGGAGGGGCCATTAACTTTATAACACAGGCACCATCGCAGGTTTTTACAGCCAGGTTGCAGGCCGAAGCCAGCGACAGAGGCTACAGGAGGACCGATTTCAGTGTATCGAATACAATAGGTAAGCTGGGAATATACGTGGCAGGTTATTATGCAACGCAGCGGAACGGCATTATCGAGCACAGCGATTTTGATAAACTGGCGCTCACCCTCCGCACCGACTATGCCCTCAGCGACAGAACCAAACTAGTAAGCACTGCCAGTCTGATCGACTATGAGACAGAACAAACCGGAGGTCTCGACTCCAAGCGTTTCTATGCCAAAGAGTACAGCAGCCTGCACACGTTTACTTACCGAAAAGTAAATGCCTTCAGGCTCAGAAGTACCCTGGAGCACGATTGGGACCAAACAAACAGCACACGCGTTACGGCATTTTATAGAAATAACAGCATTGGGCAGAATCCCTTTTACGCCATCAGGAACAACGCCGCTAACCCATTAATAGCGAAGGGCGAGATAAACGAAGATGCCTTTCAGAGTTTTGGTTTGCTGGCCCAGCACCGGAAATCCTTCTCTTTCCTGAATGCGCAATTAATTGGAGGCTTAAGCGCCGACTATAGTCCTGCAGCTTACGTGGCAGAGGAGATCGCCATAGACCGGGATGATGCCGGGAAGTATATACAATACGCCAAATCAGATGTGTTATTAACCAATTATGAGGCGCAGCTACTAAACACGGCGGCTTATGCCCAGTTTGAGCTGAACCCGGTAAACAGGCTAAAGGCTTTGGCTGCTATCCGGTACGACCGGCTTGATTTTGACTTTAACAACCACCTGGAGCCAGGGGCTTTTTCTGGTGCACCAGATGAGCGAAACGGCTTTAATAGTCTGACACCCAAGCTGGGGCTGACCTATGATCTTGGCAAAGGCATGGGCCTGTATGGGAATTACAGTGCCGGGTTTACGCCGCCACAGATCTCGGAGCTTTACCGTGGGGTGCAGGTGCCCACTCTGAAGCCAGCCAGCTACTACAACCACGAAGCCGGCGGCTGGATCAGTTTTGCCCAGGCAACCGGCTACCTCGACCTAAGTGTGTACCAGCTCGATGGCCAAAACGAAATTGTATCGGTGAGGCTGGACGATGGTTCCTATGAAAATCAGAATGCCGGGAAAACCCGCCACCGTGGCGTAGAATACACGCTGCGTTACCAGCCAGCAGAAGCGATTGCCTTTCGGTTTAGTGGTACCAACGCCCGGCATACGTACCTCGATTTTGTAGAGCGCGGCATAGATTTCAGTGGAAAAGAAATGGCCACAGCGCCACGCTTCATCAGCAATACGGAGCTTACTTACAAACCAGCCTTTGTTAGCGGCCTGCGCATGAGCCTCGAATGGCAGCACCTGGGCAAATATTTCCTGGACCCTGCCAATACCGAGCGTTACAGCGGCTACGATCTGCTGAATGCCCGCCTGGGCTACAGCATCAGTGGGTTTGAAGTAT
Organism: Pontibacter qinzhouensis; assembly: GCF_008017455.1. GTDB lineage: Bacteria > Bacteroidota > Bacteroidia > Cytophagales > Hymenobacteraceae > Pontibacter > Pontibacter qinzhouensis. The sequence continues at coordinate 54,931 of NZ_VRTY01000022.1, forward strand.
GGATAAACATGCTGAACCTCACAAACCAACTCTACGCCACTACCGCCGATAAATATGCCTATGGCCATAGCTACCGCCAGGGTAGCCCCAGAACCACACACATCGGTATTGCCTATAACTTCAGTGCAAAGGCTAATTAATTTTAAACAGTTACAGCAAAATGAGCAAAGGCATAACCTATTCATTTCATAGTATTACTTACATATTTTTAGGATTGGTGCTTCTTTTGTCAGGCTGCCAAACCTCAGCTACAGATGCTGTTACTGCGCCAACTCCATTCCGGATTTCTGAAGCTGGACTGGCAGCATCGTGCCCCTTCTTGACGAAGGACCAGCAAGGCCGTGTGGTGCTGAGCTGGGTACAGGCAAGCGATTCGCTGGGTAATTACCTGCTAACCTATGCCGTGTCAGAAGACGGTGATGAAACTTTTGGAACGCCTCGCCCCATACCTACTACTAAAGGAGTTTATCCTCATGATGAAAATCTGTCGAAAATCCTGTTCCGGCAGAATGGTGACATAATAGCTATGTTTGCCGTGAGCAACCCCAGGGAACAGAACAGCTATGCCGGTTTGGTGTATTATACCCAGTCGTTTGACAAGGGCCGCACCTGGACGGAGCCAAGGCAGCTGGCAACCAATACGCAGGAAAGCATAGATGAGCGCTATTTCGATATGGAGTTATTGCCAGACGGTGAAGTAGCCGCTATCTGGCTCGACTCGCGGAAGGAGGACCAGGCGCATGGTTCTTCGCTTTACTTTGCCCGCACCAAAGGCCGTGAAGGGTTTGTGGGGGAGAAAGTGATCGACTCAGACCTCTGCCAATGCTGCCGCACCGACCTCTACCTCGACGAGGAGGGGAGACTGCACGTGGCTTACCGGGGAATTCTGAACCGGCAAATCCGCGATATGATGTACATGGTGTCAGCAGACGGAGGAAATAGCTTTTCGGAACCGGAACGCATCAGCGAAGACAACTGGCTGATTGATGGCTGCCCGCACACTGGTCCGGCTATGGCTGCTACAGCGGGCGGTATGCACTTTGCCTGGTTTACGATGGGTGGTGGCCACGGTGTTTATTATGCCCGGAAAGCCAATGATAAACCATTTACAAAACGGGAGGTCGTAAGCCAGGCACCGGCAGCGCGACATCCGCAAATGGCTGCACTCTCAGGCGGTAACCTAGCCATTGTTTGGGATGAACAGGCGGCCCGGCAGACAGCACCTAACCACCAGGTGGGCCTGCAGCTGCGAAATGGCAACGGCGATTTTTTGCACGCCAAACCTATCACACCAGATACTTTGAACGCTGTTTACCCGGTTATCTCACCTCTCAGCGAAAACAGGTTGCTAGTGGCTTATACTGTTAAAGGTACTGGCGCTACAGAGGTGTGGTGCCAGGTAATTTCAGCGGAGGCCAGGTAGCGTAATTCGAAATTTAATTTTAGGGGAGGTGCCAAATTATTTCCTAAAGCTTCGGACTAATGCGCCAGCAAAATACTACTATTCCCAGAGCAGGTAAAACGAACGCCTTTACAAGTAATATCAGACCTCGCAACGTTTTACAGACCTGCGAGCGTCTTGCTACTAAGCTAATCATCACCTAATCAAGACCCTGCTTACCTAGAAGCCCAAAAACTGTAACTTATGCAACTGTTACTAAAAGTTTCAAGAACATCTTGAAGGAGGCTTCTAATTAGCAGAAGGGCTACATCAATTATTCAAATGATGTTACGCACCTTCAGGTAAGTAGCAGCTTTAAGTTGGTTCTAATACATATGGTAACAGTTTCATTCGGTGCCCTTAGCCCTGCATGTTCCATTGTTTTGCTCCGAGCGCTCAAGGCCGCGGGGCCTCGTTCTTGGGTTGAGCGCCTTTGCATCTTTCCTGCCCGCAAGCGGGCTGCCGCTCCCGCGGCACCGGAAACCTGCAAAGGCGCTCAACCCAAGAACTGGGATTAAGGGCTACGAGCATCTGCTACTGAAACAGCAGCTATAATTAAAGGGGCAGGAAATACAAATTTTATTCAATATACTGAGTGCGTAACTTCAATTATTCACTGATGTTACGCACTATTATACTACAGAAGAAAATGTCCCCCTTTGAAGGGGGTAGGGGGATGTTAAACTTACTAGCAAAAACGTGGGCAATGAACTTGATGCTTCTGCAATTTGAAAATAATTGATCACATGTGTAAATCATCCCCCAACCCCCTTCAAAGGGGGACAATACTCAGTATGCGTAACTTCAATTATTCAAATGAAAATGGCCTCCAGAAGCAATTACATGAAAAAAGTGTCAAGGGTCTTTTTGGGTAAAGTTGCCTACCATTTACCTATCGGGAGCAGTTGGGGCAGAAAAAGTGCTCAGCATAGCATAAGCGCTTATACATACGACACATCGGCAGGCGAAAAGGAAACAAATACCTCGGAGCCTGGCTGGTGGTGCGGGTCTGTAGTTTTGGAAGTAACAACTGTACCTGCCACCTGTAGCTGCACCTCGTAATGGCTGCCAAAGTAATTAACCTGCTGTACAGTAGCTGCCACGCCCTCCGCAGCATCTGCTGACAAAAGAATATTTTCGGGGCGGATCAGCAGGTTTTTGCCGTTCAGGCTGATGCCAGTTGCAGTGGCCACTGCTTTTGCAGCTGCTCCTTGCAGCAGGTTGTAATTTCCGAAGAGGGCGGCGGTGTATTCGTTTACAGGTTGTTTATAAATCTGCTCGGGGGTGCCTCGCTGAATGATTTGCCCGGCCTGCAGCACCAGAATCTGGTCGGCCCACGAAAGCGTGTCGTGTGGGTCGTGCGAGATGAGGATACAGGTGATGTCGAGCTTTTCGCCGATGTCGTGGATGATGGATTTGAGGATTTTTTTGTGGGCGCCATCCAGGTTAGAAAAAGGCTCGTCGAGGAGCAGGAGCTTTGGCCGTTTTATCAGCAGCCTCGCCAGTGCAATGCGCTGGCGTTCCCCACCCGAAAGCTGGTTTGTCTGTCGCTTGGCCAGGTGACTTATCCGGCAGAGGTCGTAGAGTTCAGCTGCCTCTTCGGAAGAGAGCTTGTTGGCGTATTTCAGAATTTGCTCCACCCGTAAAAACTGCGGCAACTCGAATTGCTGCGACAGGTAAAAGATATGCGGATGGCCCGGAACCAGCTTTTCGACAGGTCCGATTACTTTTCTGCTTTCAAAAAAAACCTCGCCGGCGCTTGGCTCTGTAAGCCCGGCAATTATCTGCAGCAAAGTGCTTTTGCCAGAGCCTGTCTCACCTGCAATGGCAATTTTCTGAAACTCCTCCTGCGAAAAGCTGACATCTTGTAGCGCCGCATTTTCATTTTCAAGCAGACTGACTCCTGCTACATTTAAAAAACTCATAGTAGATGTTAAGTAGCTTTACCTCCGCTATTAGCTGAACGAAATTTGCCAGCCACTGCCCCTGTGGTTGCCACAACCACCTGGCCCAGGAGTAAAAAAGCCGAAGTAAATACTCCTAAAGAAACAGATAAGATTTTAAACCATCAAACCTTTAGCTAACAAGAAGAAGAATGAGTACTTATGCTGGTATCTAAATCAGTATTTTTGTAACAATAAATATAAATTAATTACGTATATTTACATTACCTATGCAGCTCCTTCAGCAGAAGGATTATCGGTTTTGGCACCAACCTTTCCTACATCTGACAAGAAAATAATTGTTTGTTAACAAGTATTAATGTGCAAGTACACACATATACCCTAAGCAAGCTTAGTGGTGAAACTGTAGAGCTGACAGAGAAAGATATCGTGCAATTGGGCAGTTGCCTCCGCGGTGAGCTTATCTCTCCTAAATCACCCTCCTATCATGAACTCCGGGCTATTTGGAATGGTATGATTAACCGGTTTCCGGGGCTAATAGTGCGCTGTGCTGGTGTAGCAGATGTAAAGCATGCCGTTGATTTTGCGCGAAAGCACGACTTGCTGATTTCTGTTCGGGGTGGTGGCCATAACATTGCTGGCAGCTGCCTGACCGATGGCGGCCTGATGATCGACTTATCGCAGATGCGTGGTGTGCGTGTAGATCCGGTAACCAAAACGGCGCGCGTAGAGCCTGGCTGCACCCTTGCCGACTTCGACCACGAAGCTCAGGCTTTTGAACTGGCAACACCCGTAGGCATAAACTCGACCACAGGCATTGCCGGCCTAACACTTGGCGGAGGCTTTGGGTGGCTTAGCCGGAAATATGGCATGACAGTAGACAATTTGCTTTCGGCCGATGTCGTAACCGCCGATGGAAATCTGCTAACCGTGAGCCAAGACAGTCATGCAGATTTGTTCTGGGCCTTGCGGGGCGGGGGCGGAAATTTTGGCATCATTACCTCCTTTAAATTTCAGTTGCACCAGGTGGGGCCTCAGGTGCTGTCGGGCTTGGTGGTTTACCCATACCAGCATGCCCGGCAGGTGCTGCAGTTTTACCGGGAGTTTTCGGCCACATTGCCAGACGAAGCAGTTGTTTGGGCAGTAATGCGGAAGGCACCGCCTTTACCATTTCTGGCGGAGGAATGGCATGGCAAGGAAGTGGTTATTCTGGCTGTCTTTTATGAAGGTGATGTAAGCGTAGGTAAAGTTGTTCTGGACCCGATTCGTGCCTTCGGTAACTCCATTGCCGATGTGGTGGGCCCACATGTGTATACCAGCTGGCAGCAGGCATTCGATCCTTTGCTAACATCGGGTGCCCGCAACTACTGGAAGTCGCATAACTTGAGTGAACTTAGCGATGAGGTGCTGGACCTGCTGATAACACGTGCCGGTAACTTGCCAACTCCTCAAACCGAAATATTTGTAGCCCAGGTTGGTGGCCAGATCAGCCGCATCGGCAACGATGAAACAGCTTACGCCAACCGCGATGCCAAGTATATAGTAAATGTGCACACCCGTTGGGATACTGCCCCTGAAGATGAGCAAAACGTGCAATGGACACGCTCATTTTTTAATGAGCTGGCGCCATTTGCAACTGGTGGCGTGTACGTCAACTTTATGGCCCAAGACGAAGAAACCAGGATTCAGGCAGCTTATGGTTTGAATCTGGAGCGGCTTTCAGAAATAAAAAGCAAGTACGACAGGCACAACATGTTCAGGTCTAACCAGAACATACTACCGACTGCTTTTGCATAAATCTAAAAGTCTCTTTTACACCTGAACTACCACTTAGCCTACAAACTTACCCTTGGATAAAAAAGCTGTTTTTTTCTTCTGGAGGCCATTTTCATTTGAAAAATTAAGCAAGATTTAGGAAGGGAGGTCTTTCTGTAGAATAAAAGTAACACTGCCTTTGAGACTTCGTTGATGATTCCTAATTCCTGATTCGCAACTTCTTTTCATGGCATCAGAAGTTCAGGATTTTGGAAGATAGGGGAGAAGTAATTTGCCGCCATGTTCATTTGCTTCTGATGATTAACAAGAAATAAAATGTGTTTTGCGAAGCTTAGTGTGTGATCGATGATAACCATGGCTGTTGATTGTCGTCGCTTAGCTAAAAAAGCTTGTAGATACTCTGATATAGGTCGGTGGCAGCAACAGCTATGGAGTTCTTTCCGGTTATGCCGCTCCTGGATTTTTACTGGAATACCCTCATTAAATTATTCAAATGAAAATGACCTTCCAAAGTCATTTTAGCAATTTAGCCTCCAAGGGTTAGTAGCCTTTTGGTAAAACAGCGAAGGCTAGGCTGTTAGTGTAGAGGCAACGCTCCGCATTAATATTGCTTGGAAGCGCCTTTATTTTCAGCTAAAACAAGAGCAGGTAAACCTTTTTGTAACTTATCTGTAAAATAAACCTCCTGATTTTTAAGGGCCTGGCATGTAGTTGCAACTATTCTGTTACTGTTTTGCGCTCAATGCCGTACATCGGGTTTCAGACTTGCTCTAACTTGTTTGTAAATCTCCCGTTGCATTAGTAGCTAAGCATTTTATGTCCTCCCGAAGCAATGCATCCATTAAGCGAAAAATAAATTGGTTTGTTGCTGGTTTTCCAGCCTGTGCTTTGGAGCATAAAATGTTCTTTTGTTCATCAAATAATCGTTACTTTCCAAAATCTTGTTTCGTGTAGTTTCAGACATTTAAATAAGCAGGAAGAGCCTTTGACGAAGAAGGTGGTGCAGAGCTCATCCTATACATTAACAGTAACTATGGAATCTAACCTTACACCAGAAGTATTAGCCTCTCAGCCTGCCACTTCAACAGAAGATTATTATCGTTTGTTGGTGAATCAGATAACTGATTATGCTATTTTTTTACTTGACGTAACCGGCTGCGTTGCCACCTGGAATGCCGGCGCGAAAGAAATAAAGCAGTACTCAGAAGAGGAAATAATAGGGAAGCATTTTTCTGTTTTCTACACCTCCGAAGCCAAAGCCGAAGACTACCCGGGCATGGAACTGCGAGAGGCTAGAGCAAACGGAAGGTTTGAGGACGAAGGCTGGCGTGTGTGCAAAGATGGCACTGTATTCTGGGCAAACGTGATCATTACAGCTATTTACAATAGCCACAACGACTTAATCGGTTTTTCTAAAGTTACCCGCGACCTCTCCGCAAGAAAGAAGGCAGAAGATGAGCTGTATCTGGCCCTGGAGGAGCTGAAAGTTAGTGAGCAAAGGTTTCGTCTCCTGATAGAAGGAGTAACAGATTATGCCATTTTCATGCTCGACCCTGCCGGTAACATAGCCACCTGGAACGAAGGTGCCAGGCGCATGAAAGGGTATGAAAGTTATGAGATTTTAGGTAAGTACTTTTCTAAGTTCTATAGCCCGGAGGCCATTGAAGAAGGCTTTCCGGAGTATGAGCTGAAGGAGGCGAAGCGTAAAGGGCGCTTTGAGGATGAAGGCTGGCGTTACCGAAAAGATGGTTCTGTGTTTTGGGCCAACACCATTTTAACGGCTATGTACAATGCCAAAAATGAGCTCATCGGTTTCTCTAAAATAACCCGGGACCTGACCGAAAAACGGAAGCTGGAGCAGCAGCTTTTCAGCACCAACGAAGATCTGAAGGAGAGTGAGGAAAAAACCAAATTGCTCATTAACAGTGTGCAAGACTATGCCATCATTATGCTGAACCCCGATGGCGTAATCTTGAGCTGGAACACGGGTGCAGAACGCATTAAAGGCTACACTGCCTCAGAGATAATAGGCAGGCACTTCTCTATTTTCTACGGCCAGGATGCCATACAATCCGGGTTTCCGCAGTTCGAGCTGAACAAGGCAATTGAAAATGGACACTTCGAAGACGAAGGCTGGAGAAAACGTAAAGATGGTACGGCTTTTTGGGCAAACGTCGTTATTTCTCCAATATACAATTCGCACAACCGCTTGCTGGGCTACGCAAAAGTAACCCGCGACCTGACCGAGCGCCGCCGCAACGAAGAACTTACGCAAAAAAACAAAGAGCTCATCCGGATAAACAACGAACTCGACAACTTTGTTTATGCCGCCTCGCACGACCTAAAATCACCGATCGTAAACCTGGAAGGCCTGCTAACCGCGCTGCAGGAAGATATGGGGCCACAGAAAGAGGCGCATGAGGAGGTGCTCACCATGATGTCGGACTCTATTGTGACGCTTAAAAAAGTAATAGCCGATTTAGCCGACATCATTAAACTGCAGCAGGATAAAGAGCGGCCGGTGTGTGTTGATCTGGCAGAACTTGTAGTGGAGGTAAAAGCGAACATGCGCGAACTTATTTCCAGTAGCAAGGCAGAAATAACGCTGCAACTGCAGGGTTTCGACAGCCTCAAGTACTCCCGCAAAAACCTGCGGAGCATCTTATTTAACCTCCTCTCCAATGCCATAAAATACGCAGACCCGAAGAGAGCGCCCAAAGTCAGCGTCAGCACCTCTATAGCAGCTACCGGCGACTATGTTATCTCCGTTGCCGACAACGGTTTAGGAATAGCCAACCACCAGGTCGATAAAATTTTCTCGATGTTTAAACGGGCCCACGACCACGTGGAGGGCTCGGGTATAGGCTTATACCTGGTTAAAAAAATACTCAGTAACTCAGGCGACAAAATAAACGTGACGAGCGAAGAAGGCCGGGGCTCTGTTTTTACAGTTACTTTCAGAAAAGAAGACCAGCAGTCTTAAAGCATTTCAGCCACAGCTTGCTGGCGCCAGCCGCTTTACATTATACTGATTTTAGGTTATAGTAAAAGTTAAATTGGTGCCTAAAAGCGTAAAAATAGTTGGATTGTATGCAAATAGGAGAACATTTAGAACGTGTTTTAGTATTTTGCAACCTTAAGATCCAAGAAGTCGCTTTAGCTTTTACTAACCGATTACATGAACGTTATTAAAAACCTTAAAATCAGGGATAAGCTGCTGCTGTTGCTGTCGCTATTGCTTTTTCCGCTTGTTTACTTTGTATTTAATGCGGTGCAGCTGGAGATAGAGGAGAATAACCGCCTGAACAACGAAGCTGTCCAGCTTGCAGAGTCTGAAAAATTATCGAACGTTATACACGAATTTCAGCGGGAGCGGGCTCGTATGATTGCATCGGTAGGTGGAAATGAAGATTATCTGCTAGCAGCCAAAACACAGCGCACAGTTACCGATGCAGCCGAACGTGACCTGAAGCAATTTCTGGAGAAGACAGGCCGATCGTTTTCGGATATCTCGCTGTTGCATTCTCTGCAGGAGTACCGCAACGATGTAGATAAAGATAAACTGGATGTACCAAAATTCAGGAGTTATTCAGAAGACCTTATTTATGCTTTTTTGGGCCGCATAGATTCTAATGCCAACGGAGTAGGCGATGAAGACTTAAGTCAGGAGATGCTGAGTTTAAGAAGTCTAATAGAAGCTAAGATTCAGCTGGCGCGCATGCGTAGCCTGCTGATGAAGGTAATGCAGGAAGGGGTTTTTGATTTTGAAGATTATGCAGAAATGCGTTCGCATAAAAGGTTCTACGAGCGTGCCTTAGTCGATTTCGATCGGTTCGCCAGTTCCAATACCTCTGCTGAGGTAGCTTCCGTTTTGTCGTCAGACAACTACCGGCAAATTGCCCTGATGTTACAGCGCATCGACCGTGACCCTGGAACCTCTTTCGATCCTGAAAATGCGGTTCCGGTATTCAATAATTTCACTACAAGTATAGAAGATTTTCGACAAGTAGAAAAGTCGCTGCTGGACTCCATTACGGTTCAGGTAGCCAATGAAATACGGCAGAAGCACCAGTACCTGATCGTGTTGGCCATAGCAGCCATTGTGTTGCTGCTCCTGATGAGTTGGCTGTCGTTTTACATTGTGAGCCTTATTTCTAATTCGCTGGCCAAACTTAAAGTTGCCGCCGATCGCATCAGGTTAGGTGCCACAAACGTGGAGATTGGCGTAAACAGCAAAGATGAAGTTGGCTTGGTGGCAGATTCTTTCAGAGGTGTTTTAAACAAAAACGTGTCGCTTACGAAAGTGGCGCAGGCCATCGGTGAAGGCAATTATGAGGTAGAGGTAGAGGTGCAGAGCGAGGAAGATGGCCTGAGTTTCGCCATCAAAGACATGAAGGAAAACCTGCAACGCTTCTCAACCGACAATGCCAACAGGAGCTGGATTTTGGCTGGCATATCTGAACTGAACGATCTGCTCACTGGTATTACCGTACTAGATGAGATTTCGGAAAAGGTAGTAGTCTTTTTATGCAACTATACCGGCTCTGAGGCAGGTATTCTGTACCTGCATGAGGAGGGGGGGCGGCTGAGCCCCAAAGCAACCTACGGGGTACAGTACAGCGCAGCGCAACTCGATTCTTTTAAGATAGGTGTTGGCGTGGTGGGGCAGGCCGTAAGCGAGCGGCAAGTGAAGCTGTTGCACGAGGTGCCTGATGCTAACCTAAAAATTAAAACCGGCCTATCGGAGAGCGACCCGGCTAACATAATTATTCTGCCTCTGCAGTTCACCGAGAACCTGGTGGGAGCTATAGAACTTTGCTCCAGAACTGCCTACAACGATTTGTACCAGCAGTTTTTTAAAGCTGCCTCTGAGCGCGTAGCCGTTATGATTCACACGCTCAAGATACATTTGCAAACACAGGAGCTGCTCTACGAAACGCAAAACCAGGCCGAAGAACTCGAAACCCAGCAGGAGGAACTGCGGCAGCTGAATGCAGAACTCAAAGCCTCGGAAGAAGAACTGCGCGTAAACCAGGAAGAGCTGCAGGAAAAGAACTCAGAACTCGAAGAAAAAGCCCAGCTCCTGGAAGAGCAGTACGAAGCCTTGCGCGGTAAAAACGATGCACTAGAAGATGCTCGCCAGGCCATAGAACTTAAAATTAACCAGGTCGAGACGGTAAGCAAATACAAAAGCGATTTCCTGGCTAACATGAGCCACGAACTGCGCACGCCGCTCAACAGTATTCTCATCCTGTCGCGATTGTTGGCCGATAACACCGAAAACACGCTCTCGACCAAGCAGGTGGATCATGCCCAGATTATACACCGCTCCGGAAACGACCTGCTGAAGCTGATAAACGAAATACTGGACCTCTCCAAAATAGAATCGGGGCTGGTACGCCTGGAGGTAAACGAAACCAGAACCACCGACATCCAGATGGAGCAAATATTTGGTGAGGTGGCCCGAAAACGTAACATCCGGTTTACGCAGCATATCGCCCCCGATATGTACGACACCCTGGTAACCGACCGTTTCAGGCTGGAACAGATTCTGAAGAACTTTATCGGGAACGCCCTTAAGTTTACAGATGAAGGCGGGGAAGTAGAGTTCTCTATTTACCCTGTCCGGAACAAACCACGATTTAAAACCGATTCCCTGAAGGAACACCAGGAGATTATCGCCTTTTCGGTTAAAGACACGGGCATCGGCATTCCGAAAGACAAGCAGGAGATGGTGTTCGAAGCCTTCCAGCAGGCCGATTCTTCTACTACGCGCCGGTATGGAGGCACAGGGTTGGGACTCACCATCAGTAAAGAACTGGCCACTATTTTAGGCGGTGAGCTGCAGCTGGAGAGTGAGCCGGGCGTTGGCAGCACCTTTACGCTTTACCTGCCACGCACGCCGCACGAGCAGCCACAGCCGCAGCAGGTTCAGCCACAGCAGGCCGGTACTCCGCTCGCGCTGCCGGCTACTCCTGTTTCCCCAAAATCAGACTCCGTGGTGCAGGTGCTTCAGCGCATTACCTCCAGAGACAAAAAAGAAATAAAAGTGCTGATCGTGGAAGATGACAAAGGCTTCAGCGATATTCTGGCTGATTTTGCCACGGCTAAAAACTTTACCGTTTTTAAAGCTTACACCGGAGCCGATGGCCTGGCACTGGCTAAAGCCGAGCAACCCGACGCTATTCTGCTCGACATACACCTGCCCGATACAACCGGCTGGGACGTGCTCCGCGAGATAAGGGAAGACAAGGACCTGCGCCACATCAATGTACACGTTATGTCGGCTTACGACAGCGAGGTAACAGGCGAGTTTCAGGAGAACGAGGAATACCTGCCAAAGCCGGTAACCCTCGAAATGCTGAACAAAGCCTTTACCACTATTGCAGGCATAACAGATGGTGCCATCGAGAATATATTAATTGTAGAAGACAACGAGATAGAGAACAAGGCCGTGGCCGAGTTGTTGCTGGCCCACGGCATGCGCTCAACCTCTGTGTACACAGCCGAGGAAGCGGAGCGGGTGCTGGCCAAGCAGAAAGTAGACTGCATTATTCTGGACCTGAACCTGCCTGGCATGAAAGGCTACGAGTTTATGCGTGCCATTAAGTCGAAAGAGGGGCTGGCTTCCATACCGATTGTGGTGTACTCCGGCAAAGACCTGAGTGAGGAAGAAGAAACTAAGCTGAAGGAATTTGCCAACACCATTATTATTAAAAACGAATACTCCTACCTGCGCCTCCTCGACGAGGTGCAGCTGTTCCTGCACAAGGTTAACCAGAAGCTGCCACTTGGCAATGAGTTCAAGATGAAGCTGCATGTGCCGGAACAGATTTTAAAAGACCGTAAAATACTTGTCGTAGACGACGATGTGCGTAACGTTTACTCGTTAAGCAGTTTACTTGAACTTCATGGCATGGAAGCCGTAGTTGCCTATGACGGAAAAGAAGCTTTACAGAAACTGGAAACAGAAACTGACGTAGACATGGTGCTGATGGATATTATGATGCCCGAAATGGACGGCATTGAAGCCATAAAGCGGATCCGAAAAAACACGAAACACAAACGTATGCCCATAATAGCGCTCACGGCCAAAGCCATGAAAGAGGATAAGGAAAAGTGTATCAAAGCCGGCGCATCAGACTATATACCAAAGCCGATAGATACCGATAAGTTGCTGACGTTAATGCGGGTTTGGCTGTATGAAGGTTGAGGACGAGGCGCAGTTTGAGCACGACGTCGAAGAACTGATGGAACAGGTGCACCTGCAGTATGGTTATGATTTCAGGGGCTACTCCAGGGCATCGCTCTACAGGCGCATTAAGCGTTTTGTGGGTAATACAGGCATCGAGAATATGCAGGAGCTTCGGCAGTCGGTGCTCGGCAACAGCTTTTTCTTTGAAGGTTTTCTGCAGGAAATTACTGTAAACGTAACAGAGATGTTCCGCGACCCTTCTTTTTTCCTGTCGCTGCGCCAGAATGTGCTGCCTATTCTTTCTACTTACCCGTTCATTAAGATCTGGGATGCAGGCTGCTCTACCGGCGAGGAATTGTTTTCGCTGGCTATACTGCTGCAGGAGGAGGGGCTGCTGGAGCGAACCAAGATCTACGCCACCGATGTAAACCAGAAAGTGCTGCGGCAGGCGAAGGAAGGAATTTTTCCGGCTACCAACATAGCTGCGTACACAGCAGGGTACTATGCATCAGGCGGGAAAAAGGAGTTTTCAGAATATTATGTAAGCAACTATGGCAGCCTGAAATTTAAATCGTATCTTATAAAAAATGTAGTGTTTTACCCGCATAACCTGGCCACCGACGCTTCATTTAATGAGTTTCACCTGATTCTGTGCCGCAATGTGCTTATATACTTTACGCATGCCCTGCAGGAGCGCGTGTTCAAGCTCTTCGACGAAAGTATGGTTGATTTAGGCTACCTGGCCCTGGGCAAAAAAGAGACGCTGTCGCTTTCGGTTATAAATGCGCGGTATCAACTCACAGACAAAAGCAACAGAATTTACCGCAAAGCAAGCTAATGAGTGCTTATGATAAAGTATTGGTAATGGGAGGCTCCTGGGGCGGCATACAGGCCTCTATACAAGTGCTGCAGGCGCTGCCTTCGGGCTTTAAATTGCCAGTAGTACTGGTGCTGCACCGCCTCCGCAACACCGAAAGCGACCTGCAGCGGATCTATGAGAAAAAGACAAAGCTGCAGGTGCAGGAGATAGAGGAAAAGGAGCTGCTAAGGCCTGGTTGTGTGCACCTGGCGCCAGCCAATTACCATGTGTTGCTCGAAAGAGACAATACGTTTTCATTAGATGTTTCTGATTTAGAAAATTACTCACGCCCTTCTATAGACGTGACTTTTATGAGTGCTGCCGATATATTTGGGAAACAGGTAATAGGGGTGCTGCTAAGCGGTGCCAGCAAAGATGGTAGCGCTGGCTTAAAGTACATTTACGATAAAGGTGGCCAAACCATTGTGCAGGACCCTGCAGAGGCCGAAATCAGTACCATGCCCGAATCAGCTATAAAATTAGTGCCTGGCTGCAGCGTAATGAGTTTAGGAAGGATTCAGGAATACTTACTTTCGATTACATGATGATTGACCAACAACCACAGACTGACTCCGTTGAGCTACTAGATGCTAACCTGGTGAAGGTGCTCCTGGTTGACGATAAGCCGGAGAACCTGATCAGCCTGGAAAGTTTGCTCTACAGCGAAGGAGAAAATATAAGGTACCTGTTTGCCGGCTCCGGAGAAGATGCCCTGAAAATTGCCTTACGCGAGGAACTGGCCCTCATACTGCTCGATGTGCAGATGCCCGGTATGAATGGTTATGAAGTGGCGCAGTACCTGCACAATAACTCCAAAACCAAAGATATCCCGATTATTTTTGTAACTGCCATTGTAGAGCAATCGTCGCATGTGGTGGCTGGGTTTGAGGCTGGTGCCGTCGATTTTCTGTTTAAGCCCCTGCACCCTTATATTACCCGCGCCAAGGTAGCTGCGTTCATCAACTTCTTCAATCAGAAAAAGGAACTCGAAAAGGCCAATAAAGCCGCTCTGAACCTTAACCGGGAACTGGAGCAACGGGTGCAGGACCGCACCAAAGAACTCATCAAAATAAACAAGGACCTGGAGAATTTTGTTTACACGGCCTCACACGACTTAAAAGCACCCATCACAAACATAGAGGGCCTGATTAAAGCCTTACAGGAAACATTAAACGATAATTGCGTGGAACTGGCGGAGACAAACTCTATCCTGCAGATGATAGACAACTCCATAGACCGGTTCAAAAATACGCTCACCGACCTGACGGAGGTAGCCAAACTGCAGTACCAGGAGGAAATATCGCACGATTGCATCAACTTCGAGGAAATACTGGATGATGTGAAATCGCATATAAAGCGTATGATTCAGGAGTCGGAGGCAGAGATTTATGAGGACTTCTCGTTTGCTCCGGGCGTGGTGTTTTCGCGCAAGAACCTGAGAAGCATTGTGTACAACCTGGTATCGAATGCCATTAAATACCGTGACCCGGTGCGGAAGCCGGTAATAAAGGTAAGTACCTACCCCGAAGATGCTTACATTGTGCTGGCCGTGCAAGATAATGGCCTTGGCCTAAAAGAGCAGGACCACCAAAAAGTTTTCAGCATGTTTACCCGCCTCCACGACCACACCGAAGGCACCGGTGTAGGCATGACTATCGTAAAACGAATTGTGGAGAACAGCGACGGCAAAATTGAGTTAGAAAGTGAGTTAGGGAAAGGAACTGTTTTTAAGGTTTATTTTAAAAATCAGTCGCTAGGGTAATCAAAAGTACAAAAGCGCGAAAGTCGTTGCTCCTGATTATTTTCCGCAGCCACTCGGCGACTTTGAACACCTTTGAAATTAAATACTACTTTAGAAGCAAGTTCTAAGAACATCAGGTTATGGAAATAAGCGTTGCCGGCTACATATGGTGTCCTTTACTATCCGATTTTAAATTATTCTAATGAAAATGACCTTCCGAAGGTTTTTGTGCCTTTTGAGGTCAAGGGTTGTCAGGCGTTAAAAAGCTCCAGCAGCAGGAGTAGGGCGTGGTTACTCAATGCTTCTATTTCAACCGTTTCAGTGTTCCAGAGAGCCAGCCCATCGTGTGTGTGGAGCAACCGGCCCTCTACCTCGAAGGCTCCGGAAAGTACAAAAGCAAATACAGCCGACTTCTCTCGCTGCAGGCAATAATTTAATTCTTCGCGGCCATGGAGGCAGGCCAGGCTCAGGGCGAAAGGCTGCTCTCCAGCTCCAGCCACCGCTGGTAAAACAGGAGCGAGCTTGTTTAAATTATAATCTAACGTGAAATTCGCCACCTGACCAGGTGCAGCTGGTGTAGCAGAGGCCAATATCCAGATCTGCAGAAAACTGATGACGCTGTCTGGGTATGGGTTTGTTATTTGAAAACTCTGACCAGGCGCAACGAACTGTAACCATGCCTGCTCTACCTCCACCTTTGTTTTGTCCGATACGTTTACTTCTACCTCAAGGGCTCCGGTAACAGGTAGTACTACCACATACACGGGCTGTTTTGGGGTGTAGGTACTATGGCTTGCAGCAGCAAGTTGCTCTTCGTTCAGAACGTATAACCGTCTGAATGGCGCTTTATGGACATCGTTATAAATCCCGAAATTAAAGGTGCTGTTCCGGTTGTAGTGTGCAGCGTGCTCATGCCCCCGCTGGTCTGCCAAATATATTTTGCCCGGAGTCTGCTTTAGCATATGGCTTTTGTTTGTAAGGAGTAGATGGTAAAATAGGGCTGCAATGGCACCAGTTCGGTTAGCACTTCTGTTCCGTTATCTGGTTCTGCCGATATCAGCAGCAACTGTCCCAAGGTGTCGTGCCAGTGCATGGGGTCCGATACAAAGTTAATAGCGACCTGGTGTTTGGTTTTGTCCAGCACATCGGAGTTAATGATTTCGAACCGATAGTTGTTGAATTTAAGAAAATGCCTGCCTACACTGTTCAGGATGTCGGGCACGATACCGTTTAGCTGCTGCACATAGGCTGTTACCGCTGCACTTACCAGAAAGTGCAAGCGCTCTGCACCCGGGCTATGCTGGAGCAGTTCGGCAAAAGAGCCGTATTTGTTTTCCTGGTTATAGTACTGCGCCTGCATTTTAAACTCCTGGTAACTGTCGTCGAACACCAGTTTTTCCCAGGGTGTAGTAGCTGTAGCATCAATTACCTTTCGGTAACAAAATGTTATGACGCGGGTCGGCATGAGCTTTCTTCGTTAATTTGTTGTTGGTGCTCTCCTGCTAAAGGCTTTTTTACTAGTTTCTGAAACAGCCGGAGGAAATACTATTATAAACGGTTGATTATTTTTGATGATGCTCGTTACATTAGGCGGCAACATTCAGCTGAATTGCCAATTCGAAACCATTGCTGGTGTCGCCGGTAACTGTGGCGATCTGGATACCGGCCGTATCGTCGCTGAAAACATTATCTCTGGAGTTGTAGGTATACCCCGATAAGCCTTTGCTGTAGCCGTTAACTGCCGCCACAGCACTGCCAGCGCCTTCAGGAAATGCAATTTGAGTTATTTTTAAGGAAGTGCCACTGGCATTGTACACATGCACATGAATATGGGTAGCGCGGCCAGTGTACCACCCCGGAAAAATAGTAGTGAACGTAACCAGACCGTTGGCATCTGTAACCTGCCTGCCACGCAGAAAATGCACCGATTGGTAGTTGGTTGCCTGCATGCCTGTTCCGCCATACTCGGAGTAATTACCCTGTGCATCGCAGTGCCAGATATCGACAATGGCATTTGCCAGACCGGCACAGGCGTTATTTATATTACCAATGGTAATTTTGGCAGTCATTTTATAGCCGGTGCGGCCGTCGGTTATATCGCTGCGCATATAGGAGGCAGGGCTTTTAGTAGGGAAGGGGCCAGCAGTTTCGGTAGGGGCCACGGTGCAGCCACTGGAGCCGGAGCCTGTTCCCGAACCAGCAGAAGTACCGGGCTCTACCAATTCTTCGTCTTTGTTACAGGCACTGCTGATAAGTACTGGCGCAGACACTGCTCCAAGCAGCAAACTTTTAAGGAAGTTCTTTCTTTCCATGATGATGTGCGGTCAAAGTTTTTGAAATTTAGATGATCAAAGATTGGGCAATAGCGGGCTAATGTAAACTATGTGCCGGTAAAGGAGGCAAATGTGTGGACGAGCCGGAGCCCTTTGGTTTTTTACCCTTGAACTAAAAACTTCTTCAGATGCTTTGGAAGGGCATTTTTATTCGAATAATTTGTAAGTTAAAACCAGCAGAAGGGAGTACACAGGCTAGCCAAACAGGAGGAACTATCGATTCATTTCAGCTATTTACCCGAACTACTTCATAAGCATGCTTCTGCTAGAGTAGTTTTGCAGCCAGAAAGTTCTGCAACAGGTATTTGAAAGAAGCTGTACAGAAACCAGGCCTGACTTAAAAGAGTTGGTAGAAGAAACTAAGCGGAACATGAAGGTATGCAGAAAGCGAAAGTAACTACCATTGTATCGCATGTGGTGGGGTGGGCCATTTTTCTGTGCCTGCCTATGCTGTTTCTGTCGCAGCAGCGAACGAGTGCCGACATCCTGCAACTACTTTCTCAGCCGAGCTATTGGTTGTTTAGCCTATCGTATATTATCCTGTTTTATGCGCATACTTACTGGCTTTTTACACGTTTCTTCGCCCGTAAAAAGTATATGGCTTATAGCCTGTCGGTGCTGCTGTTACTGGTGCTGTTCGTGTTGCTCAGGCCATTCGATCGACTAGTTACGCAGGACAGGGGGGAACTGCGTCAGCCCCCGATAGCCAGCATGCCGGGGCCGCCTGCGCCCAGGGCTGCCCCTATGCCGCGGCCCGGGCCACCACCTATGCCACCAAGGCAGCGCGTGCATTTCGATGTTACAAGTATTTTTCTGTTCTGTATGCTTATTGCCATGGGGCTGGCCATACAAACCGTGCAGCGACTACGCGAATCGGAAAAGCGCGCTTTAGTGGCCGAAACCGATAAAGCAAAGGCAGAACTGTCGTTCCTGAAAGCACAGATTAACCCGCACTTTTTGTTTAACACCTTAAATAACATTTACTCGCTGGCTGTAACAGAAAGTGAGCATACGGCAGGGGCAATTATGAAGCTCTCGAATATTATGCGCTATGTAACCGATGAGGTTACGGCAGAGTTTGTGCCCTTAGAGAGCGAAGTGGCCTGTATCAAAGACTTTATCGATTTGCAACGCCTCCGGGTAAGCAAATTTGTAGAGGTAGCGTATGCAGAAGAAGGGGATCTGTCGCGGCGGCAGGTACCGCCCATGGTACTCATGACCTTTGTGGAGAATGTGTTTAAATACGGTATCAGCAACCACGAGCCAGCCACTATCAACATCAAACTGAAAGCTGAAGATCATCAGATTTATTTCTTCTGCAGAAACAAGCTCTTTAAAACAAGGCGGCAGGTCGTAAGCACGGGTGTGGGCCTGGCAAATACCAGGCAACGGCTGATGCACCTTTACCCCGGCAGGCACGAGTTGCTTATTCTGGAGGATGCTGGTTTTTTTACCGTGGAGCTAACACTGCAAACCTGATATTCAGCTTCCGAGCTTGGCCATACCCTTGGCTAAAAAATGACTGAAATCCTTCTGGAGGCTCTTTTTATTTGAATAATTGGGAAACAGGAACCTTTAGATTTAGGATTATAAAACTGACTTATATGCCACTCCGATGTATTGCTGTAGACGATGAACCTCTTGCGTTGCAGGTAATTAAAACCTATGTAGCCAGGCTGCCGGCCCTGGAACTAGTGCAAACCTTCGACGATGCCATATCGGCTGCTGAGTTCATTCGGCAGGTGCCCGTCGATCTGTTGTTCCTGGACATAAACATGCCCGACATTAGCGGCCTCGACCTGGTGCGTGCGCTGGAATATAAACCCATGATCATTTTCACGACAGCTTTTAAGCAATACGCCTTTGAAGGGTTTGAAGTGGAGGCTCTGGATTACCTGCTGAAACCGATTGATATGCCCCGGTTTTCGAAAGCTGTTCAGAAAGCTATTGATTACCACAAGTACAAAAGTCAGCCTGCCGAAGAGGAGTTGGAGGGGTTGTTTGTGTACTCCGAATACCGCCTCCTGAAAGTAGCTTTTAAAGACATCATTTATATCGAGAGCCTGGAAGATTACATCCGGATTCATGTGGTAGCCGGAAAGCCTGTAATGACGCTGATGACAATGAAAAAAGTGCTGGAGAAGCTGCCTGCTGAAAAATTCAGGAGAATACACAGAAGCTATATTGTGCCGTTTGCCAAAGTTAAAGCCATCGTGAACCGTAAAGTACAACTGGCCTCCGGGCAGGAGCTACCCATAAGCGATAGTTACTCCGATTTTATTAAAGCCTGGACGAAAGGTTAAATATTGACAGTCCACTTATCGAGTCATTTTCCGGGTCTGTCTACACACTGTTTCGTCAGGCCTTTCGGTTTTGTAGTTTTGATGCAATTATTTAAGCTTTAACCCATCGACACGGCACACGCACATAAAGTGCTGCTATCGGTATAACAAATGATTGCCATGCCCCACCAAGCTAAAATTTACGCCGGAAAATTCCTGTACTTCCTGTTCACATTTGTGTTTATGCTAATCAATCTGCTTATCCTGCTCTAACCGCGATAGTAAGCTTAAAATCAATTCCCACCCATAAGCAGAATACATTTCCTTGTTCTCAATAAAATGATTCGTTAAACTATTGTTTAATTGGTAAAAAGGAGATTTAATGGAAGTAGTGTTATCGTATACCCAGTATAGTGGGTAATTTTCCTGAAGCCAATTAAAGGTATTAATTTTGGATGGCCGCTGGTTATTAACAGGGGCTAAGGGATTAGTTGTAATATTATTGGGTGCACAGTTCTGTGCAAAATCATTGAAAAAAGCTTACGTAAAAAAGATGATGAGTAGAGTTTGTTTCATGCTTAGTATAATTAAGATTTAAATTCTATTTTCTTTTACCAATAAACCGTTCCTTAACTCTTGGGTATCCTGTATGCGTAAAGGGCTTTGTATTATCCCCATAGGTGTAGTTTATTTCAATAGAATCAGGAGAAGTAACAACAACCCAGGCTTCTACGCCTTTACAGCCATCCCCATACCATTCATGGTTAAAAAATTTTTGCGCTTTCGCACCTCTTCCACCACTCCAGGTATGGGGAGAAGGCTGACACCCTTTGTTAATATTCCGCATGTCATAAACCGGGAAACCATCCACATCAAACTCACGGCTGATTTCTACTTCAAATATATCGTTCGGGTTGCTCACGTTGTAGCCCACATATTTTCCGATCGTCAAGGAGTTGCGCCAATCCATCACATAGAAAGATTTGGTGAGGGTGTCTGTGCCGGGGTCATCAGGGAAGTTCTTCAGGTCGGGCTCGTAAGTCACAATTAATGTCACATCTACCTTGCCCACCGGCTGCATGAAACGCAGGGAAAAGGAGGGCTGGTCGAAGGTGCGCTCGTCGGTGCCCACCTGCCACTTGTAGCTCGTGTACTTCCTGTTATCGGCTGCCTTAAAGAGAATGCCATTATAGTT
>NZ_VRTY01000220.1 GCF_008017455.1 Pontibacter qinzhouensis
GGATAACTACCCGTAGAAGGCATCCAATCGCAATATGCCTGTGGGACGCCTCCTGCCAACGTACGTTATGCGGCAGCTTAGAAAACACAACAACACAGAAAATGGGACATAAAGTAGTTTGTTTAGACTGTAAAAAATCATTTAGCCAAGGAACTGACTTTAATGACAGAAAGGAAGCTAATTGTCCTGATTGTGGAAAACAAATGGCTCTTTTACCTCATAGGTTCAGACCGCCAAAAAAGTCGGAAGAAAAAAAATGGGAGACTGTTAAGTTTTTAATAGACAACGGCTTTTATTATCAACACATTTACGAAACCGTTACCAAGACAATAAACGGATTTACTAAATATGAAAATTTGGTTCCTTATCCTGACAATATTCGAGATGCCAAAGAGTTTGTAGAACGTTATAAAAATCAAGCAAGAAAATGATTTTTTCAGGAGTTGACAGTCAAACAGTTGAATTAAAAATAACCAACTACCAGTTTCCCGACAACCAAGAAGGTGATTGGGATGGTAATTGGCTGAACATATATTTGAAAGTTGACAGTAAGGTTGGTAAATGGCAAACAATAGACCCTTCTTTGACTACCTGGGAAGTTCAAGAAATCATTGATTGGTTTGACCAACTTTCAGCAGACAAAGAACCAGAATTTAGATTAATGACATTTACAGAACCAAATCTATCTTTTGAACTTTTAAACGAGCCGATAGAAAACAACAAATTAATTAGAATAAAATTTGATTTAGAATGCAGACCAAAATCTGCGACAGATGATAAAGAATATTTTGTAGACATTTCGGCTGACAGAGACGAATTAATCGCAATTAAAAAAGGACTAAAAGATGAACTTAACAAATATCCTGAAAGAAAGCCGACCGCATAACATCACCTATACGCAAGCAGGGGTTTCGTGCTTCGTAGGACAGAAAAGTGGTATATTTAAAGTTCAGTTCTTCGTAGGAAGTTCAGTGGTTAAAATCCCTGCCTGCGTATAGCTGAGAACCGTTAAATCCGTCATTGGGATTATTTTCAGATTTTAAAATGGCGAAGCTTTCAGGCTATTAGGGCTGGA
>NZ_VRTY01000221.1 GCF_008017455.1 Pontibacter qinzhouensis
CACGGATAACTACCCGCAGAAGGCATCCAATCGCAAAATACCTGGGGGACGCCTCCTGCCAACGTACGTTGGCAGTAATTTTAAAAAACAGACAATAATGAAAATAATGACAAGACTAACAAGCATTTTATTCGTTCTGACTTTATGGACGATAACCGTAAACGGACAAGATTTTTTTGAAGATGGAAGTATGAAACTAACAGAAGTTTCTACCGACAAAAAATATGGTTACGAACCTAATCATAAGACCTCGATTAAAGTAGGAAAAATTGAAAATGAACAAGCCTATTTGAAAGCATTACGTGGACCTAATGGTGAAGCTGTTCAATTTAGACGTGTGTCAAGTTGTTGTGAATTCAAAAGTAAATCAGCGGCTTTTGGTAAAGGACTATTGGACAAATATGAAGTTTATTATCAAGGACTTAAAGAGCCGAGTATCTTATACGTTAACGGATATGACTATGAAAGTCCAAAAGCACCTTTTGGTTTTACATTTGTCACAGCTGACAAAATAGAAAAACCAACAATTTTTCCAGCGGACAGTATATTGAAAGTTAGCTTTTGCAATGCACAGACACAATATGCAGTAGGAAAAGAGTTCTTACTAAAAGAAAAAATTGGAGAAAAACCAGAACCCGATACAAATCCTAACTTTGAAGGCGGACTTGAAGAATTGAAAAAATATTTTGCTGACAAGCCATTGACAGATGAACGATTTAAAGATGCAGTTTTTAGAGTTGCTATTGCATTTGTTGTTGACTGTAATGGTAAAGCGGGAAATTTTATGATTATAACAAAAGGGAAAGGACTTGCAGAAACTTTTGCAAACCAGGTTTTAGAGAAAGTAAACAGTATGCCGCAAAATTGGAAATCCGCAACTAAAAACGGAGAAAATGTAGATTGCTATCAAGTTCTATCATTCACTGTAATAGGTGGACAACTTGACAAAGTATCATACAGATGACGAAAGGAAGAAAAACTACTGCCAACAACTAGGTCTTCGTTGGGTACGGAGTGCCCACAATGAAGGCCGGGTTGTACTTAACCGGTGCT
>NZ_VRTY01000023.1 GCF_008017455.1 Pontibacter qinzhouensis
GGGCTGCGGGTGGGGCTGGCAATTTCTTTCTACACTGCGTTAGTGGCGGCTATGCTTCTGTTTATATTTCTGTACTTTTTTGGGCATGAGCTGGTAAAGGAGTACATAGCCGAGATGCAAACCCTGCTGGAGGCCACCCGAGAAGAAAGCATTAGCCTCTACGGGGAGGAGCTGTACGAGCAGAGCTTTAAGGAACTGGGTTCCATGAGCCTGAGTCGCTTAGCCTCCTTCGATTTTATTGCCCGCTTGCTGGTCGGCTGTCTGTTTTCTGTAGTTGCTGCCGTATTTTTCAGGAAATAACTTCATACTTTACGCTATAAATAACCATAACTATGATCGAAAAGCAACCTTCTGTAGCCAGTGTGGCTCTTAAATACGGCCTTGCCGGTGGCGTAATAGCCGTCCTGTATTCAGCCATACTCATGATTTTCGGGCAAAGCACCAACAAGTGGCTCGCATTTCTATCTTACTTTATTTTGGTAGGAGCCATGGTTGTAGCCATGCAACAGTTTAAAAAGGAAAACCAGGGTTTTATGTCGTATGGGCAGGGTCTTGGTTTGGGCACGCTGGTTGCAACTATCATCGGAGTTTTAAGTGGCGTATTTACAGTTATTTACACAACGTTTGTAGATCCTGACTATATGGCGAACATCATGGATCAGCAGCGCATGGAGTTGGAAGACCGGGGAATGAGCGATGAGCAGATAGATGCAGCCCTGGCCATCGGAGAAAGTATGTCAGGACCTTTTATGACCTTGGTTATGAGTATTTTTGGCTTTGCTTTGATCGGTCTTTTGCTATCATTGGTTATTTCGGCCATCATGAAAAAAAACAGGCCACAGTTTGAATAAATACATGCAATACGCTTACGATATTTCGGTAGTAGTACCACTTTTTAATGAAGAAGAGTCGTTGCCGGAACTGGTGCGGTGGATTAAGCGTGTGATGCATGCCCATGGCTATTCTTATGAAGTTATTTTAGTAGACGACGGCAGCACCGACCGCTCCTGGGATGTGGTAAACGAGCTAAGCGCCGAAGATAACACCGTGAAGGGCCTCAGCTTTAACCGGAACTACGGCAAATCGGCTGCGCTGAACGAAGGGTTTAAACGCTGCTCCGGCGAAGTGGTCATAACCATGGATGCCGACCTGCAGGACAGCCCGGAGGAGATACCGGAGCTTTACGACATGATCAAGCACCAGAAATTCGACCTGGTGTCGGGCTGGAAGAAAAAGCGCTTCGACCCGGTTTCTAAAACTGTTCCCTCTAAACTGTTTAATGCAGCCACCCGGAAACTGTCTGGAATAAACCTGCACGACTTTAACTGTGGCCTGAAAGCTTACCGGCAACTTGTGGTGAAGACCATTGAAGTTCATGGCGAGATGCACCGTTACATTCCGGTTATTGCCAAATGGAACGGGTTTAAAAAGATTGGGGAGAAGGTGGTGCAGCACCAGGAGCGGAAGTATGGCAAAACCAAATTCGGAATAGAGCGCTTTATTTTCGGTTTTCTGGATCTGCTTTCCATCTCCTTTGTATCAAGGTTCCGGAAGAGGCCCATGCACTTTTTTGGTACGCTGGGTACTTTCTCCTTTCTATTCGGGTTTCTGGTAACGCTTTGGCTTATCCTGCAGAAGGTGTTTCGGTTGTACTCCGATGGGCGCATTCGGGATGTGGTCGATCAGCCGCTTTTCTTTCTGGCGCTGGTGGCTGTTGTAGTGGGGGTGCAGCTGTTTCTGGCAGGTTTCCTGGCCGAAATGATTACGCTTTCAGCCAAAAACAAAAACGAGTACCTGATAAAAGAGCGTGTAGGCGTGCTTAAAAAGTAATATGGCAAGGCGGGTGGTTATTGTGGGGCCTGCACATCCTTTGCGGGGCGGGGGCATGGCTACTTTTAACGAGCGCCTGGCACAGGCATTCCAGCAAGCTGGCGATGAGGTGGAAATCGTGACCTTCAGCCTGCAATATCCTTCTTTTTTGTTTCCCGGCAAGAGCCAGTTCACCAACGAACCTGCTCCGGAAGGCTTAAGCATTAAGGTGCTTATGAACTCTGTAAACCCGATCAGCTGGCTCAGAACCGGCCATTACATCCGTAGTAAAAGACCAGATCTGGTTATTTTCCGGTTTTGGTTACCCTTTATGGGACCCTGCTTCGGTACTATCGCCCGGATTATCAGGGGAAACAAACACAGCCGTATATTGGCCATTACCGACAATGTGGTGCCGCACGAGAAACGCTTTGGCGATGTGCCGTTTACAAAATATTTCCTGAGTGCCTGCCATGGCTTTGTGTCTTTGTCGAAGGCGGTGCTGCAGGACCTCCAATTGTTTGAACCTGGCAAACCTTCCATCTACCTGCCACATCCGTTATACGATAATTTCGGGCAACCAGTCTCTAAAGCAGAAGCCTGTGCAGCGCTCGGGCTAGCGCCTGCTACACCCTATCTTCTTTTCTTCGGATTTATTCGGGCATACAAGGGGCTGGACCTGCTGTTGCGTGCTATGGCCGAGGAGCCGTTAAGGCAGTTACCGGAGCTGAAACTCATAATAGCCGGAGAGTTTTATGAAGATGCTGCACCCTACCAGGAGCTGATAGCGGAGCTAGAACTGGAGGAACGGCTGGTACTGCGTACCGATTTTATTCTGAATGCGAAGGTGCGTTATTACTTCTGTGCAGCCGACCTGGTGGTGCAGCCATACAAACACGCCACGCAAAGCGGTGTAACCCAGGTTGCCTACCATTTCGATAAACCCATGGTGGTTACCAACGTAGGCGGGCTGGCAGAGCTGGTGCCCGACGGTGAGGTAGGGCACGTAGTAGAGCCGGAGCCTACAGCTATCGCTAATGCTATCGCCGAATTTTACGGGCAAAATCAGGGAGAGGCTTTTTCCAGGAATATACAGTCTTATAAAGCCCGTTTTAGCTGGAGCAACTTTGTGCAGCAGGTGCACGCACTAGCCGATACCCTACGCACTTAGGCGTAACCACTCTTTCTCCCTTACTTACCCTTGAATCAAAAACAGCCAAAAACCTTCTGAAGGGTATTTTGATTAGCATAATTGGGTTCGGGCCTTCTCAGACTGCACCTTAAATTTCCAGAATTTCAATGTTGTAGGTCTTCGAGATATAGGAAACAAGTATTAAGATACAGGACGTAAGATTTCTCCTTCTAAAAAAGAGCAAGGACTTCAATGGCAAAATTTAAGATTTAAAGAGCAGTTTTGAAGCGTGCCGCTGGTAGAGGTGAGGCGTATCTTCGATCGTGGTTAAAAGTTATTTAGCGTTGACTTGAGAAAATAAATATTGCAGAGTTTTTATAATATTTTTCTAATTTAATATAGAATTCGAAAGTTAATTTGTTCTTTTGTTTAAACAATAACCTTGCTTTCTGCTATATGCGTGTATCCTTAGCTCGTGTGGTATTTCTGCCGTTGGTATTTTTTATACTTGTTGTTATAGCTGCTGTTCAGCCGGTACAGGCACAGGTAGTGCAGCACGATACAGCATTTGTAGGGCTTGCTACTACCCAGGCCATTCAGGTTTACCGAAATGCCGTCGAAATTAATGCCCACCTCTACACTGGCGTTGAGTATTTCGATTACCGGAAGTTCCTGCGTGAAGGCCATCAGTTCTGGGAGACAGATGAGGTTCGGAAAGGAAACATATTGTATGAAGGTATCTGGTACGAAGACGTGCCCATGCTCTACGATATTGTGAAAGACGAGGTAGTGATCAGGTTAGAGAACCGGGCGGTTCATCAGAAGCTCATCTCTGAAAAGATAAAACAATTTGAGCAGAACGGACATACGTTTGTGCGCCTTACCACCGATAGCCTCCAAACGTACCGTGCTGGTTTTTACGACTTGCTGATCAATAATCAGGTGCAGGTGCTGGTGCACAGGGTCAAAATAATTGAAGAGGTTCCGGAGAATAACCTGATAAAAATGGTGTTCCGACCCGCCGATACTTACCTCATTTTTAAAGAACAACACTACCAGCAGGTTACAAATAAACGATCGTTCTTCGCTGTTTTTAAAGATCGGAAAAAGGAGCTTCAGAGATATTACCGGACCAACAACCTGAAATTCAGAACCGATAAAGAAAGAACGATTGTAGCCTTAGCTGCCTTTTACGAAACACTTTAGGTAAGGCCATCGCTAATTATTTGAATGAAAATGCCCTTCCGAAGTAAAAATGGCATTTTGGTGCCAAGGGTAAAACCAGCGTAATGCTGAATGTGCGTAATCGTAACAACTTCCAATACAGGTCTTATGATGCAATTTTACAGGCTGTGCTTTTTAGTACTGGTCTTTTTCTGGTTCGTTGTTCCGGGAGGGCATGCGCAGACAGGCCATAGCAACCTGGTTAATGGCGATTTCAGGAACAGCAGGTTCGGTGAGTTTGTAGAGGCCGTAGAGGCCGCAACGGCTTACCATTTTTATTACGACAATGCCGCCCTCGATACCATGGCTGTAAACCTGCAGGTGCAGAACCAACCCTTGCAGGATGTACTGCAACAGCTGCTCCAGCAACAGGACTCAGCCCTGAAGTTTACCATAACGGCACAACAGGAAGTTTTTATTTCGAGCGGGAGGCCCTTTCGGGAGAACCTTCCGGCAGATTTCTTTGACCGTACGGCACCAGATCAGGTCGAACCGGCACTTGCGGACGTGCCTTTTCTGGCCGAAGAACAAACCCGGAAAAAAGCCTCTTCTGACATAAAGCTCTATGAAATAGGGCTGAAATCTGAGAGAACGACCGGAAAAGCAACCTTAGCCGGGCACCTGCGCGATGCCAAATCCGGAGAACCGATTATTGGTGCCTCTGTGTATATCGAATCGCCGCTAATCGGCACTACCTCTGACCAATACGGCTACTATGCCCTCACCTTGCCACTAGGCAAACACGAACTAAAGATTAAAGGCATCGGCATACAAAACTCCCGCCGCCTGCTGCTGCTGCACGCCGATGGCAAACTGGATATTGAGATTCTGGAGGATGTGCGGACGCTGAAGGAGGTGCTGGTAGAGGCGGAGAAAGACCGTAACGTTTCGGGGCTGCAGATGGGCCTGGAGCGCCTCGACATCCGGACGATAAAGCAAGTGCCCACTGCCTTCGGCGAAACCGACATACTGCGTGTTATGCTTACGCTGCCCGGCGTAAAGTCTGTAGGAGAAGGTAGTACCGGCATGAACGTGCGGGGCGGTTCCACCGACCAGAACCTGATTCTCTTTAACGATGCCACTATTTACAACCCCTCGCACCTGTTCGGCTTTTTCTCAGCTTTTAACCCCGATATTATTAAGTCGGTAGAGTTATACAAAAGCGCAGTGCCAGCCAGGTACGGCGGGCGCTTGTCGTCGGTGCTTGAAATTACGACCCGCGATGGCAATAAGAAACAACTGGCTGGCTCAGGTGGTATCGGGTTGCTGACCAGCAGGCTTTCGCTGGAAGGCCCAATTGTTAAAAACAAATCATCATTTCTGCTTGCCGGTCGCACGACCTACTCTAACTGGTTGCTGCGGGAGTTGCCAAACAAAGACTACAACCAAAGCACCGCCTCCTTTTATGACCTGAATGCCCAGATTACGCATGAGTTCGACAGCAAAAACACTGTTTACCTGACCGGCTACACCAGCAACGACAAGTTTAAGCTAGGCTCCGATACCCTCTACAGTTTTTCGAACTACAATGCCAGCGTTAAATGGAAGCACATTTTTCAGAATAAACTCTATAGTGTGCTTACAGGTGCCTACAGCCACTACGATTACACCATCTCCAGCGATCGGAACCCTGTAAATGCCTCTGAACTCACATTTGGTATAAACCAGGCAAACTTCCAGGCCGATTTTAACTATTTCCCGAGTTCAAAGCACACGATTGATTTTGGCGGAAGTACTATTTTATATGATGTTGACGCTGGCAGTTTGCAGCCACTCGGGCCCGAGTCACTTATTATGCCAGACAGGCTGCAACAGGGGCGGGCTTTGGAGAGCGCACTCTACATATCGGACCGGTACGATATAAGTCCCCGGCTTTCGGTGTCGGTGGGGCTGCGCTATTCTTTCTTCCAGGCCATGGGGCCGCGGCAGGTGCTGGTATACGCACCGGGCATACCGAAAACAGAATACACCATACTCGATACCTTGCAATATGGCCGCAGCGATCGGTTTGCTAATTATCAGGGGCCTGAGTATAGGGTTTCGGCGCGTTTAGGTGTTTCCGATAACTCATCTGTTAAAATCAGCTTTAACAGAATGCGCCAGTACCTGCACATGCTCTCAAACACCACGGCCATTTCGCCAACAGATATCTGGAAACTGAGCGACTCCAATATTAAACCACAGGTCGGTGACCAGTTTGCATTGGGTTATTACCAGAATTTCAGGGCGAACACAGTAGAGTTCTCGGTGGAGGGCTACACCAAAACCATGCGCGATTTCCTGGATTATAAAAGTGCCGCTACGCTCTTTATGAACCACGACATAGAGCGGGATGTGGTAAATGCCGAAGGCAAAGCCTATGGCGTGGAGGTGATGCTGAGAAAACTGACTGGTAAGTTAAATGGCTGGATAAGTTACACCTACTCCCGTACCCTGGTGCGTGTTAACAATCCTACTCTTTCGGAGGTTATTAACAACGGCGACTACTATCCCAGCAATTTCGACAAGCCGCATGATCTTACGCTTATCGGAAACTACCGCTTTAGCCAGCGCTTCAGTACCTCGCTTAACTTTACGTATAGCACCGGCCGCCCTATAACCTTACCCATTGCCAAGTACTTCGACGAAGGCGGTGTGCAGCGAATTTTCTACTCCGACCGAAATCAATACCGCGTTCCAGATTTTTACCGGGCAGATGTGGCTCTTAACATAGAAGGCAACCATAAAGTGCAGAAGCTTGCCCACAGTTCCTGGACCCTGGCTGTGTATAACCTGACTGGCCGCAAGAACCCTTATTCTGTTTATTTCAGGTCGGAGCAGGGTCGCATAAACGGGTATAAGCTTTCTATTTTCGGGCGGCCTATTCCTACTATTACCTACAATTTCAGATTTTAAGGATGATGCGCAGACAATATTCCGCTTATAACTATTTTTTCTGGCTTCTGCTCTTCTTGTTCCTGAGCAGTTGCGAAGAGCCTTACATGCCCAAAGAGATTGTTGCTCCTAACAGGTTTCTGGTGGTAACCGGTTTTATAAATACCAATGGCGCCACCCGCATTAATCTGTCCAGAACCCAGAACCTTTCCGATGCCAGTGCTCCACTGGCCGAAACTGGCGCAACCGTTTGGGTAGAAGGCGAAGGCGGCGGCACCTTTACATTAGAGGAAACAACAGCTGGCACATACGAGCACAGCGGCTTCGATGTAAGTAGCTTCAGGCAATGCAGGCTCCGTATTAGGTTACGAAACAAAGAGTATGCGTCGGAGTACATCTCTATTAAACAAACACCTCCTATAGACTCTCTTACCTGGCGAGCAGACGCAACAGGCCTTGATATTTTAGTGAACACCCACGATCCGCAAAACCAGACCCGCTATTACCGGTGGGAGTATGACGACGCCTGGGAGTACCTGTCGCAATTTTATGCCGATCTGGAATACGTAGATGGTCAGGTAAGAGCCCGGGACCAGAACAGCCCTGAAATTTACAGATGCTTCCAGTTTGGCAAGTCTACAGATATAAAGCTGGGCAACACCATAAAGCTAAGCGAAGACCGGGTGCATGAAGCCTTGCTGCTGCGGCTGCCCTCTAACTCGGTAAGGCTAAGGTCGAGGTACAGTATGCTTGTGCGTCAATATGCGCTTACGAAAGAAGAGTTTGAATACTACGATATTCTCAAACGTAACACAGAGAACCTTGGCACCCTGTTCGACCCACTGCCATCGCAGCTAACCGGTAATATCAAAAGCTTATCGGACCCCACCGAAATTGTGATCGGGTATATAGGGGCGCATTCGGTGCAGGAAATGCGGCTTTTTATAAGTGCTCCGGAACTACCGGGGCGGTGGCGAAGGCCACCGTCTGGCTGTGTCTTGGATACTATCGGCGTGAGTGAGGTGCCTTTTTTCCTGGATCGTGGCGTTAACTTACCAGTGGCGGAGTTTGTGGAGTTTGGTAGAGTTTCCGGCTATACCATTGCCGATGCCCCGTGTGTAGATTGTCGTTTTTATGGTACAAATGTAAGGCCGTCTTATTGGTAATGGGCATGGCAAAAGAACAACATCAGGAAAGAGCGAAGATTAAACCGGCTGTAGTGCGTTATCTTGTAAAGCTGACCCTTCTCTGCTGCCTTTGGGCCGTAGCAGTTTCTGCTGCGGCCCAATCTGGCGGTCTGGCAAGCCTGCTAACTAGTTTTAAGCAGTACAGGCAACAGGCACTTCAGGAAAAAATATTTCTGCACCTCGACAGGCCCTTTTATACAGCGGGCGAAACCATGTGGTTTAAGCTTTACCAGGTAGATGCTACGCTGCACCGCCCGCACCACATGAGCAAAGTAGCGTATGTAGAAGTGCTGAACGAGAAGCAGCAACCTGTTCTGCAAGGTAAAATACATGTAGCAGAAGGAATGGGTAAAGGTTCTTTTGTACTGCCGCTTACGCTAGATGCAGGGCAGTATGTGGTACGAGCTTACACTAACTGGATGAAAAACTTCAGCCCGGATTTCTATTTTGAGCAGCAGGTAACCATTCTTAACACTTATAAAAAGCTTGACCTGAAATCCGAACCGGAGGCACCTGCCTACAGTCTGCAGTTTTTCCCGGAAGGTGGTAATCTGGTGCATGGCTTAGAGAGCAAAGTTGCTTTTAAGGTTACAGATGCCAAGAGCGGCAAAGGACAGGCAGCAACAGGAGAAATCAGGAACAGGGCAGGGCAGGTGGTACAAACTTTTCAGCCAGCCAACAAAGGTATCGGTTACTTTACCTTCACCCCCGATCGCACCGAAAAATATACTGCTGTTATAACTATTGCGGACCAACAGGTACTGACGCAGCAACTCCCTATGGTGCATGAGCAGGGGTATGTCCTGCAAGTACAGCAAACAGCACCACAAAACCTGAACGTAAGCATCCGGAGCACAGGCCAGCAAGCCGAACAGGTGTACCTGCTTGGCCACGCACGACAAATGGTTTCGGTAGCAGCCACCGGTACACTGGTGCAGGGCAAAACGCATTTCTCTATCTCTACCGATTCGCTGGCAGAAGGCATTACACATTTCACACTTTTCAGCAGTAAGAACCAGCCGGTGTGTGAACGGTTGTATTTTAAGCGGCCAACTCAAAAACTGGATATAGAAACGGTTGTAGCAAAAGACGCTTTTTCGCAGCGGGAACAGGTAGAACTGCAGTTACAGACCCGATCAGAGGCAGGGAATATGATACCTGCCAACCTGTCGTTGGCAGTGTATCGCCTCCACGAAGGCCAGGCTGCACCTGTTGCAGATATCAGTTCGTACTTGTGGCTAACATCAGAACTGGCAGGTGAGGTAGAAGATCCGGGTTATTACCTACACCAACCCGAAGCCACTGCCGATGCAGGCCTCGACAACCTGATGCTGACGCATGGCTGGAGCCGGTTTAAATGGGAAGAAATTCTAGAAAATGAACCCTTTTCCCACACCTATACACCCGAATATGATGGCCACCTGATCAGGGGAAGGCTAACACATGCAGTTTCAGGTCGGGCTGCACCGGGTATAACTACCTTTTTAGCGTCTCCTTCCAAATACATCCGGCTTTACACTTCCGAAAGCGACTCAAACGGGGAGGTGCAGTTCGAGGTAAAGAATTTTCTGGGGTCAAAGGAGATTGTACTGCAAACCGATTTCAGGAAAGACAGCACCTATCATGTCGAGGTGTTCAATTCTTTTTCTGAAAAATACGCTGCCCGTCCGCTTCCTGCCTTCTATGTGCCGGAGCCGTGGCAGCCTGCTCTCGCTTTACGGCATCGCGAAGTAGAAGCCCAGCAATTATACTTTGGGGCCTACCGTAACCTGTTTAGGGCAGCAGGCGCAGATAGCATTGCTTTTTATGGCCAGCCAGACCAGCAGTACTACCTGGACGATTACACACGGTTTAAGGTGATGGAGGAAGTAATGCGGGAGTATGTGTCTGGCGTTATGGTACGGAAACGCAGAGGCAGTTTCCATTATCTGGTGGTGAACAAACCTTACAAGACCTACTTTAAAAACGATCCGCTGGTGCTGCTCGATGGAGTGCCTGTTTTCGACATTGACAAAATAATGGCTTTTGATCCACTGGCGATAAAACGATTAGATGTTATAACCGGTACCTTCTTGCAGGGAAAAAACTTACACGAAGGCGTGGTGAGTTACGCCACCTATAAAGGCGATCTGGCAGGTTTCCCGTTAGATACCCGTGCTTTGCTTTTGGAGTATGAAGGATTGCAAAGAGAACGAGAATTTTATGCACCCACCTATATTACTCCCGAACAAAAGCAAAGCCGGTTACCTGATTTCAGAAATCTGCTGTACTGGAACCCGGAGATCGAAACCAAAGCAGACGGAAAAGCACAAGTGTCTTATTTTACCTCCGACAGCGCGGGTTCCTATGTGGTGGTGGTGCAGGGCATAACCAGCAACGGACTTTTTGGAAGCAAAACCATCAGGTTTGAGGTAAAACAGCCGTTGTAAGTTAAAAAATAATAAGCACGCACTTCCTGCTTTTGTACTTGCAGATTAAACTGAGAAACCCGCTGCATCTGTTGGTAAGCGAGGTGCAACGAGTTTTTAAAGTTATCAGGGCCTTGAACCTTTTTGACCAAAATGGCTTCTGAAGGCTATTTTCATTTAAATAATTGGTTTCAGGAGCGAAAGAACTTAGCGCTCCTAAGACCAATTTATACAAAAAAATGGTGGTAGCGTGCCTGATGTACAGCTACCACCATTTTTCAATTCCAGTTTAACAAAGCACTACCGGCCGAAGTCGTCTTGCACCCGTACAATGTCATCTTCATCAGAAGGCAGTTCTACATCGGTGTGTTGCCAGATTTCTGCTAAAATGCCCCAGCCTTTTAAACCAACCAGACGATGACGCTCGCCCTGATTTAAAGTGATCAGCTCACCAGGGTTCAGGGTTCTAACGTCACCTTCTTCGTCGGTGTCGCTGGTTACTACGCCAACTGTTCCTTTAACTACTTTCCAGATTTCGGCACGGCGGTGGTGGTACTGCCACGACAAACGTTTCTCTGGCGCTACCACCAATATTTTAGGGCTCAGTTTACCCGAAATGCGCAGGCTGTCAACAGACAGACCATCGAAGTAGGTATCGGCAAATTGCTGTGCCTGTTCTTCATTAATCACAAAAAAACCACCCCAGGGGCGGGTCGGGTCTTGCTTGTCGATGGTAAACCCTTGCTCGGTGAGCTGTTGCTCTATTTCTTTAAAAATGGATAGCTTCTCAGTTTCTAATGTCATTGTATTTTCAGTTTAGTAAATACTGGTTTTTGCCTACTCGAAATAGGCATTTTTAGGTGCAGCAATATAGCTATATTTTAGAAATGTAAGGAGGGTAAGGGCGTGGAATGAGCAAAGCAAGTAGGTAATCGGGCTGCAAAGGTGTATATTCGTTAGGGTGATAACGTGCAGGAGGCAGTATATGTGCAAAGAAGGATAACAATTCTGAGTCTACTGATAACGCAACTAACCACGTAATTATGCGTCCTAAAATCTCCTTATGGCTTGCGATAGTTGTTTGGTTTGCAGTAATAACGCAGTTCTGCCTAATGCTCGAAAACAGAACGGCCTCTACTGCCGAGACTATTATCCGGTTCTTCAGCTTTTTCACGATTCTTACCAATTCACTGGCAGCGATTTATTTTACGGTTCAGGCAGTTAAACCGAAGCTATTACACAAGGCAGGTGCTCTTACGGCCTTAACCGTTTATATTACCATTGTGGGTGCTGTATACCAGTTGTTGCTGCGGCATATATGGGAGCCTACCGGGTTACAGAGGCTCGTAGATGAGTTGCTGCACACCATTAACCCGTTGCTGGTGATTGGGTATTGGTATGTTTACGAAAAAGCAGGAGAGCTCAGGTTTAAACAGATCGGCCTCTGGCTGCTGTACCCTATGGCATACCTGATCTTTATTCTGGTAAGAGGTTCCTTCTCAAACTTTTATCCTTATCCTTTTATACATGTGGCAGAAATAGAAATAAGACAGGCCTTAACCAACAGCTTTATGCTGTTGCTGGTGTTTATAGTCACAGCAGCTGTATTTATTTTTGTAGGCCAGCGTACTAGCCGTAAACACTTGTGGAGGGAAGGTTTTTAAGAGCACTATCTGGTTTTAAAACACTTTTTAAAATTTTGTCACTAAATAATTCTATTAAGGTTAATAATTGAATAAAATATTTTATATTGTTTTACTCTATAATATAATTGAAAATTGCTGGCTGGTACAACTGGCACCTCCATCTATCATACAACATCGGCTATGAAGACAATTTTAACCTCTATAGTTCTGCTCACCTTACTTGTAGCTCCTTCTGCTGTTAAAGCCCAGGAAGCCGATAGCAATATAAAACGTAATACTGTTTATGTAGAACTTCTAGGAAATGGTGGCTTTTACTCCCTTAATTTTGATCGGATTTTAGTAAACAGAGAAAACTGGAAAATAGCCGGGCGGGTAGGCGTTACGTACTTTAACCATTTCGATAACTACAGCTCTCAAGTTGCTGGAGTTCCATTAGAACTATCTTACCTGCGAGGTAAAGGTAACCATTACTTTGAAGCGGGTTTAGGTCTTAATCCGGTTTACAGATCGCGGTATAACTTTAACAAAGAACTCGGTAAACAGCATGAGTTAAATATTTGGGCCAATGCCAGGCTAGGCTATAGGTATCAGAAGAGAGAAGGTGGTGTATTTTATAGGATTGCCTATACACCTATACTTAGTAAAACCATATTTTCTAAAAATGAGTCTCATCCGTCATCCACTAGTTGGGCGATGCCTGTTTGGTTTGGTCTGAGCATTGGTAAGACATTGCAATAACAGAAGGAGGCTAATTATTCTAATGAAATCAGCCTTCCAAAGCCTTTTGAGGCACTGAAGCCTCCAGGGTATAACATTCCTGGAGGCTTCAGTGCTTTTAAATTAAACCTACTCCGGTGTAGGAATATGGTGTAATTTGCTTCAGTTCGGCCTTTACCTCATCGCTCACCTCCAGTGTTTCTATAAAGCTGCTGATGGTTTGTTCTGTTATTTTTTCGTTTTTACGGGTCAGGGCTTTCAGGGCTTCGTATGGTTGTGGGTAGCCTTCGCGGCGCAACACCGTTTGAATGCCTTCTGCTACTACAGCCCAATTGTCTTCCAGGTGCTGCTTCAGGGCGGCTTCGTTCAGTTCTAACTTGCCGATGCCTTTCTCCAACGATTTTATAGCTATAAGTAAATGTGCCAGTGGCACACCCACATTACGCAGCACCGTAGAATCGGTGAGGTCGCGCTGCAGCCTCGAAATTGGGAGCTTAGCCGACAGGTGCTCCAGCAGCGCATTGGCAATGCCTAAGTTCCCTTCGGCATTTTCAAAATCTATTGGGTTTACTTTGTGCGGCATGGCAGAAGAACCTACTTCGCCGGCCTTAATCTTCTGCTTAAAATAGCCCATCGACACATATTGCCACACATCGCGTGCGAAATCCAGCAGAATAGTGTTCAGGCGTTTGAGACCATCGAAGTAAGCAGCCAGGTTGTCGTAGTGCTCGATCTGGGTGGTGTATTGGCTGCGGCGCAGGCCCAGAACCTGCTGCACAAACCGGTTGCCGAACTCAGGCCAGTTAGTGCCGGGGTAAGCAACATGATGGGCATTAAAGTTACCGGTAGCCCCACCAAACTTTGCCGAAAATGGCACCTGGCGCAGCAGGTCCAGCTGCCGCTCCATGCGTTCGGCAAACACCATTATCTCTTTGCCAAGGCGGGTAGGGGAGGCAGGTTGCCCGTGCGTGTGTGCCAGCATAGGTATGTCTTTCCATTGCTGCGCCAACTCCACCAGCTTCTGGTGCAAGCCTTGGTAAGCAGGGCTGATCACACGCTCATCAGCCTCCTTTAGCGTCATCGGGATGGCCGTGTTGTTAACATCCTGCGAGGTAAGCCCGAAATGTATAAACTCTTTCTGCTCGCCTAAACCCAGAGCATCAAACTTATCTTTTAAAAAATACTCAACAGCCTTAACGTCGTGGTTCGTGACTTTCTCAGTCTCCTTAATTGTTAAGGCATCCTGCTCTGTAAATTGCTCATAAATAGCCCGAAGCTTCGGGAAGATGGCAGGAGAGATACCCTGCAGCGAAGGAAGCTGCTGCTCACAGAGCGCAATAAAATACTCCACTTCTACCAGAACTCGATAGCGTATCAGGCCAAACTCAGAAAAATAGCCGGCGAGTTCAGTGGTAAGTCTGCGGTAACGGCCGTCAACCGGCGATATAGCGGTAAGTGTGGTTAAGTTCATGCAAAAATGGTCTTTGACTCAAATATAAGCATGATTCATATACGAAGGAAAAAAAACATAGCACAGCTATATGCGTACGTCAGCGGGCAGCAAGACGATGTGCAGCAGAAGGAGGTAAAGGTTAACACCTAAACCAGCAAAATCTACAGCAGATAAGTGTGCAACAGAACAGCCTGATACCCTGCTCGCTGCAAAATGGCAGGTTTACAAAACTTGTACACATCAAATCCAGGCTTCTGCCGTATGTAGAGGAGATTATAGCAAAGAACTTATATTTGTGCCTGCCATACTGCCAGGGCTTGTATATTGCAGCTTGCTTTAGTATTATGGTTAGTGGCAAAAGCAACTGAGTATGCTGCATAGTGGTAGGCAGTCTAATGAATAGAAGACCATTTTAGGAAGAAATTAAAACGTATTATCTACATAATTTATTTCGTCGAGAAATAATTTGAACCCTTGAATTTTGGACCCTCGTTTAAAAAAAAGAATTTTATGGG
The DNA here is from genome assembly GCF_008017455.1 of Pontibacter qinzhouensis. Lineage (GTDB taxonomy): Bacteria > Bacteroidota > Bacteroidia > Cytophagales > Hymenobacteraceae > Pontibacter > Pontibacter qinzhouensis. Next base: position 14,966 of record NZ_VRTY01000023.1, read on the forward strand.
GTGCTGGTGGTATACTGGCCCTCTTTTTTGTTCTGATTATTGCGCTGCTTATTTTTAGAGGTAAGCTTCTGGAATATTCTATTGCCCGCGTTACCCAGAAAGTAGAGCGCCGTTACCCGGTAGACTTTACCATTGGCAAAGCTGAATTTACAGATTTGCGCTCTGTGGTGCTGAGCAACATCACACTGGTGCCACACGGCCGCGATACACTATTTACCACCGACTCGGTGAGAGCTTCGGTTAGCCTGCGGTCAATTTTTAAAGGACGAATCGTGTTCAGGCGGCTGGAGGTAGCCAATGGCTACATTACTGCCCGCCGCGACTCTACAGGCAACAACTTTTCATTTCTTTTGAAAAGAGACGAGAGCTTGCCAGCCGATACCTCAGAAAAAACTACCCGAAATTACGGTAGGCTACTCAATAACCTCATCGAAACTGCCTTCGACAACGTGCCGGACCAGGTGTTTTTCCGGAACCTGAACGTATCCTATGTATCGACAAATCGCACCATAGATGTACGAATGCCTTACCTGACCATAGATGATGGCGAAATAGATTCGCAGGTTTCTATTCAGGTAGACACACTCCGCAACAACATGCGCGTACACGGAGCCATAAACCCCAGATCTTATGTTATTTCAGCCAGCTTGTTTGCTTTCGATGAAAGAGGAATTAAGGTGCCGTACGTGAAGTCAAAATTTGGGGGCGAAATTTCCTTCGATACGCTCTATGTGAGCCTCACCGATAAAACGTTTAAGCGCGATATACTGACCGTGAAAGGTGCCGCCATGGTAAACGACCTGTTTGTGAACCACGAAAGGCTGGCTACAGAAGACATACATGTAAACGAAGCCGCTATCGATTATTCTGTTAGTATCGGCCCGAACCTGTATGTGATTGATAGCCTGACAGAGGTGCGGGTAAATAAAGTAAAAGCCAATGTTTTTGCCTCGTATAACAAAGGTGAGCCCAACATTATCGATCTGAAAGTAAAAACAAAAGATGTGCCGGCCAACGACTTTTTCGAATCGTTGCCGACTGGTTTGTTCGAAAACCTGGAAGGAATAAAGGCAGAAGGCTTGTTGAAATATAAAATGAGCTTCCATCTGAACATGGACAGCGTAGAGGCTGTGCGGTTCGACTCTGACCTGGATGCCTCCAAGAACTTTAAAATTGTAGAATACGGCAGCACCAATCTCGAAAAAATTAACGGCTCTTTTTCACATACGGTTTATGAATATGGCAAACCTGTCAGAACATTTACCGTTGGCCCGGCCAATAACTTTTATACGCCCATCGATCAGATTAGCCCGTATTTGCGCAATGCCATTTTAACTGCCGAAGATGCCTACTTCTACAGGCACAAAGGGTTTCATGAAGAGGCTTTCCGGCAGGCTATTGCCAAAAATATCCAGGAGCGCGACTTTAAGCGCGGAGGGAGCACCATCTCCATGCAGCTCGTTAAAAATGTGTTTCTGACGAGGCAGAAAACAGTTACCCGCAAAGTGGAAGAAGCCATAATTGTTTGGCTCCTAGAGAACCAGCGCCTTGTGTCGAAGCACAGAATGTTTGAAGTATACTTAAATATAATAGAATGGGGCCCCGAGATTTATGGTGCTAAAGATGCCTCCAGGTTCTATTTTGGAAAGCAACCTTCCGAACTCACACTGGCCGAAGCTATTTTTCTTACCAGTATTATTCCGAGCCCAAAGCGGTACCGCTCCTCTTTCGATAGTGCCGGCAACCTGCGAAGTTATAAAGCAGGCTATTACCGTTTAATTGGCGGGCATATGGCACGACGAGGTTTAATAAGTCAGGAAGAGTACGATAACCTGTACCCGAACGTGCGGCTAAGCGGACGGGCAAGAGACATTATCGTGACTGCTCCGGATACCACTGAAGAAGACCCACGCGATTTTGAGCTCGAAACCATAGACATGCTTGGGTTTTAAGTAGGCACTATAAAGTAATAAGAAGCGACTTTTGTAACATGTTTACAAAGGCCGCTTTTTTCGTTTAGCCAAGGGTTGCTTTGTAAAAATGGGCTTTCATTTATTCTCTGAATTTCTTCTATACAACCATTACATATTACTTATTTTTGACATGGCGCAAACATAGCGTCAGGAAGTTAAACAAACATTACCTATGCAAAAAGAAAAGGCAGAACACGAAGCACAGAAAGCAGTTGGGTTAGTACCACGTGTAGGCGCTTTGGCAGCCAGGGTAGGCTTAGATTGGTTTTTGCTGGCCCTGTTGGCCATGATTGGTTTGGCTTACCTGTGGCCCGAGTTTGGCATAGACCGAGAACCAGTTTCTTTAGGAGATGTGGCGGGGTATGGTGTTTCGCTTATCTTTTTCTTCTATGGGTTGCGGCTGAGCTTAGAGAAACTGAAGGCTGGCCTTAGTAGCTGGCGTTTGCATATGGTGGTGCAGCTTAGTACTTTTCTGCTTTTCCCCTTGCTGGTGCTGCCCCTGCACAGTTTTTTTGAAGGTACAGAGTATGAACTGCTTTGGCTGGGTTCTTTTTATGTGGCAGCACTTCCTTCTACGGTGTCATCGGCTGTGGTGATGGTAGCCATAGCAGGCGGCAACATGCCAGCGGCCATTTTCAACGCCAGTATTTCGAGCATTTTAGGCATTTTTATTACACCGCTCTGGATGGGCTTGTTTCTGTCGGCAAGCAACACCGCTGATTTTGAGATGGGAGATGTGCTTGGCAAGCTGGTACTGCAGGTGCTGGTGCCTGTTATTTTAGGTATTTTGCTGAATAGCCGCTGGGGAAGTTTCGCTGAAAAACACAAAAAAAAGCTGCGTTACTTCGACCAGATCATTATCCTTACTATTGTCTACACCTCCTTCTGCGAATCGTTTGAACGCGATATGTTCAGTGCCTTTGGCTGGCAGGATATCTTGTTGTTGAGCATCGCCATGCTCCTGCTGTTTTTCCTGGCCTTTCTGTTAATTAACCTCCTGAGCCGCCTCTTTGGCTTTAAACGCGAAGACAGAATTACAGCTATTTTCTGCGGCTCCAAAAAGTCGCTGGTGCACGGCACCGTTATGTCGAAAGTGCTTTTCCCAGATGCCAACATGGTCGGCATCATACTGTTGCCGATAATGGTGTACCACGCGCTGCAGTTGCTAGTTTCGAGTATGATGGCACAACGAATGGGTAGGGCGGAAGTTAGAGAGTTAGAGAGTGGCTCCTAACCCTTGACTTAAAAACTTTGAAATAGCTTTGGAAGGGCATTTTGATTAGAATAATTCGACTCTCCTTAAGCTGATTTTCTGCTGTGGCTAAAAAGCAAAAGCGCGGGCAGATTTGCCCGCGCTTTTAAAAGTACCTCTATAAAGTATAGTCTTCACTTAAAAAAACTGAATGTTTAGACTAAATACAATTCCTGCAGGTTGAGTCTTACATATATTGTCAGAAAGGGACTAAGCAACTTTCTTTACCGCCTCCCTATTAAGGGCTTGCTCTTCCTCTTTCAGTTTGCCATCTATCAGGAAAGGCCCGAAAGGGAATAATGAAGCCAGAAGTGAGATAACGATCTTTTTGAAAGACCAATTATGCTCCATGGCAGCCTGCATGACAGCTCCTATGTAAAGCACGAACAGCAAGCCGTGTGCCCAGCCGGTGTATTTAACAGCCTCCGGAATACCAGCCATATATTTTAGTGGCATGGCAATGCCCAGCAACAGCAGAAACGAAAGACCTTCCAGAATGCCCACTGCACGCAGGCGACCAATTGGCGTGTTCGAAAAATTGTTTTTCATTATTGAAGTGAAATTAAGTAGCTATAGAACATGGACAATCTCAATCCCGAAACTGTTCCCGCTTAGTAGTATTTACTTTAGACTTAGCCAGATTCCATGGGAGTTTCAGGAGTTGTAAAGGTAAGCCATCAGGGCATACTTCCCAAACCTCGGTATTGCTGTTCTGATGTTAGATTCCTAAATAGTGGAGGAAACAAACTGAAAAACAATTTATCAATCAGCAACAGACAATCAGCAATTATTCTAATGAAAATGGCCTTCTGAAGCTAAAATCCTGTTTTTGTGCCAAGGGTTAAACAAAGCATACTCCAAAAAAAAGCGAAGCACCTTTCCAGAAGATGCTTCGCTTTTTAAATAGAACCAGGCTAAGCCTAAAAAGGATTTACTAAGAAAGCGACTCTGCTTTAGATTTAGTAGTGTTCGTTGCCAGAATCTCATTCTGAACACCCATAGAGTGCTGGTGAATGGCATCGAAAATAGCTCTTACAAAACTCTCTTCCAGACCTGTTTCGCTGGCTACACGCATTCTGTTTTCTACCATCTGGTTCCAGCGGTCTGCCTGAAAAATATCGAGTTTATTGGCTTTCTTGTACTCCCCAATTCGCTTAGAAACGTCTGAACGAAGGAACAGCACATTAATCAGGTCTGTGTCCAGCTTGTCGATGAGGTTACGCAGTTCCTGCAATTGCTCCGGGCTGGCGACGTGCTCCGTGTCTAGGTCGAGCGAGGTGAGCAGCGTATCGAGGCCGGCTGGTGTTACTTGCTGGGAGGCATCACTCCAGGCAACGTCCGGGTTGTTGTGTGTTTCGATCATCAGACCATCTACACCTAAGTGCAGGGCCTGCTGGCTTACTGTCTGCAGCAAATCACGACGACCAGCTACGTGGCTCGGGTCGCAAAGCAACGGCACACCTGGCAGCAAAGCTTTAATTTGTTTAATAGTTTCCCATTTCGGGTGGTTGCGGTAAGGCTTGTTGTTTGGCGTAGAGAAACCTCTGTGAATCAGGCCAAGGTCGGTAATACCTGCCTGGTTCAGGCGCTCCAGCGCACCCACCCACAGCTGAATATCAGGGTTCACCGGGTTTTTAACCATCACCGGAATATCAACACCACGCAGTGCATCAGCAATTTCCTGAACTGAGAAAGGGTTTACTGTGGTGCGGGCACCTATCCAAAGAATATCCACACCATATTTAAGAGATTCTTCTACGTGGTTGGCATTCGCTACCTCGCAGGTAGTTAACAGACCCGTTTCCTGCTTCACAGTATTAAGCCACTCCAGACCAACTGTGCCGATACCTTCGAACATACCAGGGCGCGTACGAGGTTTCCAGATACCTGCTCTGAAAACAGATACTCGGTGATCTTTCTTTAACTCACGCGCAGTCTGGAGCATTTGCTCTTCGCTTTCTGCGCTGCACGGACCAGCGATAACCGTTGGCAGTGGGCCTCCATTTAAAATCTTGGTCTTAGTTGCTAGCTGAAGGTTTGGATTGTTTGAACTCATGGTTAATTTAAAATTATGGTGTGTTGTTTTATTCTTTTAATTGATTCTTCTAATTGAGCTACCGGAACGCACAGCGATACACGTAAGTAGCGGTCTCCCTGGCTTCCGAAAATTTTACCCGGTGTCAGAAATACGCCTGCCTGGTACAGTATATCGTCCAGAAAAGCTTCTACGTCGGGTATGGAGTCGGGCACTCTGGCCCATACAAACATGCCAACTGTAGCAGGGTTGTAGGTGCAGTCCAGCATGTCGAGTAGCTGGTGCGCTACCTGCTTGCGTTCGGCATACACCTCGTTTCGTTCTGCATGCCACTCATCAGAGTTCCGAAGTGCCTCAATGGCCGCATGCTGTACTGCCTGGAACATACCTGAATCGATGTTGCTTTTCACTGTCAGGATCGTATCGAGGTAATCTTTACGGCCCAGGATCATGCCTACGCGCCAGCCTGCCATGTTGTGCGACTTGCTCAAAGAGTTAAGTTCGAGGCAGCAATCGAGGGCGTTTGGTTGCCTTAACAAACTGATTGGCGGTGTATTAGGTAAAACCAAACTGTATGGGTTATCGTTCACCAGCAGAAACTTATGTTTGCGTGCAAGGGCTACAAGCTGTGCAAAGGTATCGGCGGTAGCCTCTGCGCCGGTAGGCATGTGCGGGTAGTTCAGCCACATCAGTTTTACCCCCTGGCTTGCATGCTGCTCCAGTTCCTCCATGTCGGGCAGCCAGTTATTTTCGGCGGTCAGGTTATAGAAAACAGGCTCGGCACCAACCATACGGGCGGTGGTGGCATAGGCAGGATAACCTGGGTTGGGCACCAGCACTTTATCGCCTGGGTTCAGGAATGCCATGGTAATATGAAACACACCTTCCTTCGATCCCATCAGGGGCAACACCTCTGTATCCGCATCGAGTTGCACCTGGTAGGTGCTGCTGTACCAGTCGGCCATGGCTTTGCGAAGCGTTGGCAGCGAGCGGTATGGCTGGTACCCATGGCCCGAGGCCTGGGCAGCCGAAGCTGTAAGTGCAGCAGTGGTAGCTTCGGAGGGAGGGAGGTCCGGGCTTCCGATACCCAGGTTTATCACCTGCTTCCCTTGCGCATTCAGGGCAGCTACCTCAGCCAGCTTTTTGGCAAAGTAATACTCCTGAATCTGGGCCAGTCTATCGGCCTTAGGTATAATCATGGTTTTATGAGTTAACAGAAGTGGATAGTTCGCCTTCGCGGCACTCTTCTAATTGCTGTGGCGTCAGGGCCTTTTGGTACAGCCCGAGCAGTTGCAGGTCTTCCACCATCGGCTTTAGTTCTTCTATGGCATGCAGCAGCCTGTAGTAATCGTCACACTCCAGGTCTATAGCTACGTTGTGGCTCGTGTTACCTGCCGGTGCCGGAATAGATTGGATGAGCGGAATATTGATATCTTCGGTATACAGTTTATTGATCACAGCTCCGAGCCAGCTGCCCACATGCGGAATCTGTACGATAAGCGAGGCCTTGTTGGCTGTTGGCTTAGGTGCTTGTGCCTGTGGTTGGCTCGATAGCACCAGGAAGCGGGTATAGTTGTCTTTTCGGTCGGCAACGTGCTCCTGCAGCATCTCCATGCCATACAGTTCTGCGGCCTGGCTACTGGCAATGGCGGCTACACCTTTCAGACCTTTAGCGCTGATTTCGCGGGCGCTGTCGGCGGTGTCCTGGCGTTCTTCGGTAGGCAGGTGGTGCTGGCGCAGAAAAAGCCCGCACTGCAACAGCGCCACCGGATGCGAAATAACGGTTTTAATGTCTTCCAGCCGCTGGCCTGGCAATGCCATCAGGTTCTGATCTATCGGCAGCCACAGCTCCCCGATAATCTGGAAGTGCTGGTACTCCTGCAGCAAGGTGTAGTTCGTCAGGATGCTGCCCGCCAGTGCATTCTGAATGGCCATTACGCCGTAAGTTGCTTCGCCCAGGTGCAGTTGCTCACACAGCTGATCAAACGAACTGCAGGGCAGAATCTCTGCCTTTTCAGGTGCGAAATACTTACGGGCTGCTGTATCGTGGAAAGAGGCAGCGCCACCCTGAATTGCGATTTTAATTTCTGTTGCCATAGTATATTTAAACGAAAAGCCCCGCTTGCGGCGGGGCTTTCAAGATTTTGCTGTATGTTTTATAAACGCAATAGCATTACCTCCGGAGCCCCTAGTGGGTACCAAAAAAGTAAAAGCTAAAGTAAAATGCGTTGCTTAAAATCATGTTTTTATTATTATGCTGTAATATTAAGGAAACTCTTAATAACCGTCAAACTTTTTTGCGAAATTTTTTTTCCAAATCTTTTTAACGAAGAATTCAAAGGTATTTAATTTCTTGTTTAATGAGGTTATTGCCCATGCAGCCTGGTACTACATATAACTTTTCTATATAAGCTAGAACACTGGTTGGGAGGAGGAGGTTCAAAAAATGGCTGCTTAACTAAAAAAAACTTTCGAAGCTGCTGCTCGCCCTTACTTCCTGCTGCTGATATAGGCAATTCTACTTCGGGGTTAATTACAAAGCGAGCCGGCTTTACATCACCGGCTCGCTTTATCGTTAGTTACAAATTCAGTATCAGGAGCCCATATCGGCGTACAGGTGAGTTTGTGCATACTGTTTGCGCACCTCCTGAAAGACTGTTTTTACAAAGTCTTTGTTTATGCCGAACGAGTTAGCCTGCTTCAGCAGTTTCTCCAGCACGTCGTCCCAGGCTTGTTGTCTGTCTAAGCTGCATTCGTCGGCTTTTAAATCTCCGATCTGGGCAGAAACCAACGAACGGCGCGCCATCAGGTCGAGGAGCTGGTCGTCGAGGTGCTCAATTTCTTTGCGCAGTTCTTCCATCATCACACCTTTTCGGGTTATATCTTCATCGGTATGGTTCAACTTCAGCGATTGCAGGAGCATGTCTAACTCCTGCGGCATAAGCTGCTGTTGCGCATCGCTCAGGGCCATTACCGGGTTGTGGTGCGATTCAACCATTAAGCCATCGTAACCCAGGTCGAGTGCACGCTGGCTAACCGGTCGTAACAGGCTTCTGCGGCCCGCTATGTGGCTGGCATCGCAGTAAACTGGCAGGTCCGGCAGCATGTTCTTCAGTTCTACCACATGGTCCCACTTCGGGTGGTTGCGGTAAGGTGCATTGTCTATGGTAGAGAAACCTCTGTGTATAACCCCCAGGTCGGTTATGCCATTCTGGTCGAAACGCTCCAAAGCACCCAGCCACAGCATAAGTTCGGGGCTAACCGGGTTTTTTACGAGTACCGGCACAGAGGCACCTTTAAGCGAATCTGCTATTTCCTGCACCATAAAAGAGTTAACGGTGGTGTGGGCTCCAATTATCAGAATATCTACTCCCTGTTTCATAGCTTCGGCTACATGGCTGGTGTTGGCTACCTCGCAGGCGGTACGTAAACCGGTTTCCTGCTTTACGGTGCGCAGCCACTCGAGGCCAATACTGCCAACACCCTGGAAACTACCCGGACGGGTACGCGGTTTCCAGATGCCAGCCCTGAAAATAGTAACACCCTGCAGCTTTTTCAGCCCCTGGGCTGTTAGCAGCATTTGTTCCTCGTTCTCAGCACTGCAAGGGCCGGCGATTACAACAGGGCTCGACGTTTTGGCCAAGGTGCTGGTTTCTTTGGCCAGGTGCAAGCTAGGTGTGGAAGTTCTCATAATTTACTTTTTTAATCTATTAAGTAAGTTTTGTCAAAAATAAGAAAGCCCCGCTTGGGGCGGGGCTCTTCTGGTTTATCTTTCCATTACTATTAACGCAAAGCTTCTGCCATTAGCCCCTTATACAGGTGCAAATAGATTTCAGATTTTGGGCTTGTACGCAGACTAATAACATGGTTCTTTCTTTTTAGGATGTGTAAATGTAATCTTAATTATTTAAATACCAAACGTTTTTTAATTAAAATATTGTCAACAAAAACAATTTATTATTGTGAAAACTAATATAACTTCTAAATTTTAATTCTAAATATGCAACGTTATGCTGTTGTTGCTATTGATTTGGTTATTTTAGTAATTCTGTTTTAAATACTTAGCTATTAACGCTTTACCCTGTTATACCAGGTCAGGTGGCGGCGGCAGCGAAGAGTCTTTTTTGGGGTACAGCAGCGAGGCTACAACAGATATTGTCAGTATAGCTCCAACTACCAGTAGGGCATAGCGCATGTCTATTTCAATAATATCGCTCAGGAGAAGTTTGGCCCCAATAAATACTAATATTAAGGAAAGCCCATAATGGAGGTAGTGGAACAGTTGCATTATGCCGGCTAGTGCAAAATACAGCGCCCTTAGCCCGAGCAGCGCAAACACGTTGGAGGTGTACACAATAAATGGATCTTTTGAGATCGCCAGAATAGCCGGAATAGAGTCTGCTGCAAACACCACATCGGTGCTTTCTACCATTATCAGCACCAGAAACAAGGGCGTGGCATACATTTTACCATCTATTTTCACAAAAAACTTACCACCTTCAGCTTTTTTGGTAAACCGAAGTTTCTGGGTTATCCACACAATAAGCGAGTTCTGCTCGGGGCGCAGCTCGTTGTCTTCGTGGCTGAAGGCCATTTTTATTCCGGTGTATACCAGAAAAGCTCCCAGAATATAAATGATGAAGTGGAACTTAGCTATAAGGGCTACGCCTATTACAATAAAAAGCGCCCGAAGCACCAGTGCTCCTATAATGCCCCAGAACAAGATTTTGTGCTGGTACATGAGGGGCACCTTAAAGTAGTTGAATATCAGGATGAAGACAAACAGGTTGTCGACACTCAGCGATTTCTCGATGAGGTAAGCCGTCAGGAACTCAAGGGCGGGAGCAGGGCCTTTCCAGAAATAAATAATACCGTTAAAACACAGTGAGAGCACCACCCAGAACAAACTCCAGAGCAGCGCCTCTTTTATTTTTACCTCGTGCGCCTTTCTGTGAAACACGAACAGGTCGAGCCCCAGCAGCAACAGCACAAACGCATTAAACAGAATCCAAAAGACAATAGAATTATCCATAATCAAGCCTGATGACTTATTTTTTTAAATGCCAAAGGTAAAGATACCTGAATAATTATTGCCCATACACAGGAATAGCTGATAAAATTTAAGCTGTCTTTTGTTGTGTTACTTTAGCAGGAGAAAATTTAATTTAATAGCGGTCGAAGTGACGGAAGAAGCTCCTGATTTTCATTTTTAGCACCCCCAGCACCGCCTCCTTAAATATCCCTTTCGACATTTTAGACTCGCCTTTGGTACGGTCGGTAAAGATGATGGACACCTCTTTTATTCTGAAGCCATATTTATAAGCTAGGAACTTCATCTCGATCTGGAATGCATAGCCTACAAACCGAATCTTGTTGAGCTGAATGGTTTCCAGTACTTTGCGGCGGTAACACTTAAATCCTGCCGTAGTGTCGGCTATGGGCATGCCGGTAATTAAGCGCACATAAGAACTGGCAAAGTATGACATCAGCACCCGGCTCATGGGCCAGTTAATAACATTTACGCCCTGGCTGTAGCGGCTGCCAATAGCTACATCGTAGCCCTCTTTGGCACAGGCGGCGTAAAGACGTACGAGGTCTTTGGGGTTATGCGAAAAATCGGCATCCATTTCAAAAATGTATTCATAGCCATGACGCAACGCATATTTAAAACCGTGAATATAGGCGGTGCCGAGCCCAAGCTTGCCTTGTCGGGTCTCCAGGTGCAGCCGCTCCGGGTACTCCTGCTGTAATGCCCGCACAATGGCTGCGGTGCCGTCCGGAGAGTCGTCGTCTATAATAAGCAACTCAAACGGGTGGCTCAGTGACATCACCTTCCTGACCATCGCCTCGATGTTCTCTTTCTCGTTATAGGTTGGGATTATCACCAGAGAATCTTTCATGGCTCAAATATAGAGCTAATTAACTATTAGGTGCCAGCGCTCCAGCCATTTTTATTCAATAAAAGGCCGTATTCCGGTAGCAGAGGCACTATAGGCTCAGTATCACGCCTGATCTCCCTATTCTCCTTCCTACTGTAAACCCACCACAACAACTTGTGCCACCAGACCCTTGACTCTTTTTTGTCAGAAAAGCTTTTGGAGGCGTTTTTTATTTGAATAATCTGGAAGAGGAGATGGTTACAGCACCAGCCTTAGTAGCCTAGGGTTGTTGCTTCTTAAGATTGCTGTACTAAATTCAGCCTGTCAATTATTCTAATGAAATGGCCCTTCCGAAGAATTTTATACAATTTAAAGCCAAGGCCTTAGACTGAAGGACCAATTAAGATGACAGGCTTTGCTAAAGAAAGCCTAATTTTAGAGCTGAAATAAAGGAAGTGTATGCAAAAACAAAAATGTGTATTTCTGGACCGCGATGGCGTGCTGAACCGCGAGATGGGCGATTACACCTATATACTGGATGCCTTTGAGGTGCTGCCGGGAGTTCCGGAAGCTTTACAGCTGCTCAAAAAGCAAGGCTATTTACTTATTGTTATCACCAACCAGGCTGGTATTGCCAAAGGCCTCTACAGCCGCAACGAAGTTCTGGCGTGCCACCAGAAACTACAGGAACATTGCCAACTCCAGCTAGATGCCATTTACTTTGCGCCCGGTCACCACACTATTTCAGAGTCGCTTTCGCGGAAACCGGATAGCCTGATGCTGGAGCGTGCCATGGCAAAGTACAATATTGATCCGGAGTTATCGTGGATGGTGGGCGACACACCCCGCGACATGGTAGCAGGTGCAAAAGCAGGAGTAAAAACTATTCTGGTGGGGGAGCACCATCCGGAACAGGCACACCCGCTTCAGGCTAAAGACTTGTTAGGAGCCGCCAACATCATTTTGGAGAGCACAAAAAAACCGGCCCAATAAGCCGGTTTCTTCTATATCGTGCAGTTTATCTGGTTAACAGATTAACTGTTGGAGCCATCCGTTGCTGACGCTGAGGCAGACACAGACACTGTAATAGTTTCAGGGGCTGTGTTTAAATCTGGCTCTACGCTGCTATAAGCAGGGCAATATGTTTTGCAGGAAGCCATACCCAGGGCCAGGCATAAAGTGCCGTAAAGTACTAATTTTCTCATTTCAAATAAAGTTTAAAGACAAAGGCGTTTTCAAAAATAAGCTTTTTCCCTGCAAAAACAAAACTAATACAATTTTAAGACAAGGTATTACACCTCATAACCTAAAATCTTCATCATAGCCTCGCTAGTCTGCTCCGGTGCAAACTGCCAGTCTACCAGTTCCCCGTTCTCGTCGCGATCGATAATCACGTGCTGAGGTGCTGGAATAAGGCAATGCTTTATGCCGCCGTAACCGCTAAGCGACTCCTGGTAAGCACCTGTATGAAAGAAGCCGATATAAAGCGGCTGGTCTTTCGGTATTTTCGGTAAAAACACCTGAAACGAGTGCATTTCGGAGTTGTAATAGTCCTGGCTATCGCAGGTAATTCCGCCTAATTGAATCTTACGGTATTCTTTGTCCCAATGATTCACGGAGAGCAAAGGCCAACGCTGGTTCAGAGCCCAGGCATCGGGCAGGTTAGTAATGAAAGAACCGTCTATCATATACCATAACTCTTTGTCGTTCTGTAGTTTATGGTCTAAAATAGAGTAGATGGTAGCACCACTTTCGCCTACGGTAAAGATGCCAAATTCTGTAAAAATGTTTGGTTCTTCTACATTTTCTTCTTTACAGATACGCTTAATGGTGCGGAGAATCTCCTCGATCATGTAGCGGTAATTGTAATCTGCCTGAATAGAGGTTTTAATCGGGAAGCCACCGCCAATATCGATAGTGTCGAGTTCAGGGCATACCTTTTTAAGCTCGCAGTATTTGTGCACAAAGCGGCTAAGCTCCGACCAGTAATACGAGGTATCTTTAATGCCGGTGTTAATAAAGTAATGCAGCATTTTGAGCTCAAACTTCGGGTCGTCTTTTATCTTGGTTTCGTAGAGCTCAATTACATCGTTGTAGCGTATGCCCAGGCGCGAGGTGTAGAACTCAAACTTCGGTTCTTCATCAGAGGCCAGGCGCATGCCAACTTTGCACTTCTCCGTTACGTGCTCCTTGTAGTACTCAATCTCATCGAGGTTGTCGAGTATAGGCATGCAGTTTTTAAAACCCTCGTTAATAAGCTCCGACAGCCAGTGTTTGTAACGCTCCCGCTTAAAGCCGTTGCATACTATATAAGTGTCTTTCGAGATCTTGCCTTTATTATAAAGTGCCCGTACAATCTGCATGTCGTAGCCCGAAGAAGTCTCGATATGGATGTCGTTCTTCAGCGCCTCGTCGAGCACAAAAGAAAAGTGCGACGATTTGGTGCAATAGCAGTACGTGTAGCTCCCTTTGTAATCGAGTTTCTCCATCGATTCCTTAAACAGGAGTTTCGCCTTCTGAATCTGAGAACTTATTTTGGGTAAGTAGGTTAATTTTAAAGGAGTGCCGTATTTGTTGATGATATCCATAAGCGGAATACCGTTGAAATATAGCTCGTTGTTCTCTACTTTAAATTCATCTGTCGGAAAATCAAACGTTTGATGAATAAGGTCGGTATATTTATCCATTGAAGGTTGTTAAGGGTCTTTGTGAAAACATGCAATATTCTCTGTATTTTACAACCTTTGCAAAAACTTTGTTCAAATTAAATGAAAAAAGTAAAGCTAATTGAAGTAAGATCGGAACTGGGGGCCGGTACAAGGGGCGCAGGCATGGGCATAGATGCCCTGAAAGTAGCGTGCCTCGACAAAGCGTCTGATTATTTTAAGCGCTTTAATTCTATTGCCGTACCCGATCTTAACTACACGCTTTTCGATAAAGACTATTTCCCAACGGCCCACCACATCGATAGTATTCTGGCAGTACTCAAAAGTGTGAGCAACACGGTGTCGCAAACGCTGGAGTTCGGCATGTTCCCGCTCGTGCTGGCCGGCGACCACAGCAATGCAGCCGGTACCATTGCCGGCATCAAAAAAACATACCCCGACAAGACTTTGGGCGTAGTCTGGATAGATGCACATGCTGATATACACTCGCCCTACACCACTCCCTCCGGCAACGTGCACGGCATGGCCATGGCCATTGCCCTGAACGAAGACAACCCCGACTGCCGTAAAAACGACCCGGCTCCCGAAACTATCTTTTTCTGGGAGTCGCTGAAGCGGGTAGGCATAGACGGGCCGAAGCTAAAGCCGGAGCACCTGGTGTATATTGTTGTCCGCGATACCGAAGGAGAAGAAAACTACCTCATCCGGAAACTGGGCATTAAAGCTGTTAGCTACAAAGAAGTAAGAGTTAAAGGCGTGAAAAAAGTAGCGAAGGAGACACTGGCGCATCTGAAGGACTGCGACCTTATTTATGTATCGTTTGATGTGGACAGCCTCGACTCGAAGTTTTCGAAAGGAACCGGCACCCCCGTAGAAGTGGGGCTAACGGTAGAGGAGGCAAAAGACCTTTGCTGCGAACTGGTGCACGACCCCCGCGTGTGCTGTTACGAGATGGTAGAAATTAACCCGACACTCGACACTGAAAACACGATGGCCGAAAACGCCTTCGAGATTCTGGAGTCTACCACCAAAGCCATTCTGGATAGGGAATCGAAGAGTGAACCGAAATTATTCTAATGAAAATGGCCATAGCTGAAGGATCTTGCCCATAAGATCCCAAAGGGATGACAAAGGTGGAAAAGTAAAGGAGCATTATTACAATCGACCACCAGCAGATAGCAATTATTCTAATGATTTTGCCCTTCTAAAGCTTTTTTCTGCTGAAAGAGGTCAAGGGTCTGTTATATATTTTAACAGCCTTTCCAGAATAAGCGCTAAATTTGCAGCTTCAGCCGAAAAGAGACACATTACGTTCATGCAATTACAATACACCATCAGCCAACGAATCAGTGAGGCGCTTCAGGCGCTGTTCCAGGTGTCCGTTGATGCTTCCCAGATCAGTTTACAGCCGACCCGCAAAGAATTTGCCGGCACCTATACCTTCGTTACCTTCCCCTACACCAGAACTGTTGGCAAAGGGCCGGAGCAGATAGGAGAGGCCCTGGGCGCTTACCTGAAAGAAAATGCTGCCGAAATTAAAAACTTCAATGTGGTAAAAGGCTTCCTGAACCTGGAGATACAGGACGAGGTGTGGCTGCAGCTCCTGCGCGATATTATGCAGAACGCTGATTTTGGCAGAGCAGCTGCTTCCGGTAAAAACGTGATGGTAGAGTACTCATCGCCTAACACAAACAAACCGCTGCACCTGGGCCACCTGCGTAACAACTTCCTGGGCTACTCGGTGTCTGAAATCCTGAAAGCTAACGGGCATCAGGTGCTAAAGGCAAACCTCGTGAACGACCGAGGCATCCACATCTGCAAATCGATGCTGGCGTACCAGTATTTTGGAAACGGCGAAACACCTGAAAGCAGCGGCCTGAAAGGCGACCACCTGGTTGGTAAATATTACGTGCAGTTCGACAAAGCGTATAAAGAGCAGATAGATGCACTGGTGGCAGAAGGAGTAGACAAAGAAGAAGCCAAGAAAAAAGCTCCGCTCATGCTGGAGGCGCAAGCCATGCTGCATAAATGGGAGCAGGGCGATGAAGAAACCGTTGCCCTCTGGAAAAAAATGAACAATTGGGTGTATGCCGGTTTCGATGAGACTTACCGCAACATCGGCGTTGATTTTGATAAATATTATTATGAGTCTGGTACCTACACGCTTGGCAAAGAGCGGGTAGAAGAAGGGCTGCAAAAAGAAGTATTCTTTAAAAAAGAAGATGGCTCTGTGTGGGTAGATCTCACCGACGACGGACTGGACCAGAAGCTCTTGCTTCGCTCCGACGGCACCTCGGTGTACATTACCCAGGATCTGGGAACAGCCGAGCTTAAATACAACGATTTCCCGTATGATCAGTCGCTGTACGTAGTAGCCGATGAGCAGAACTACCATTTCCAGGTGCTGAAATCGGTGTTGAAGAAGCTTGGCAAACAGTATGCAGAAGGTATTTACCACCTCTCTTATGGCATGGTCGATCTGCCATCCGGTAAAATGAAATCGCGGGAAGGAACTGTGGTTGATGCCGATGAGCTGGTAGCCGAAATGGTGGATACAGCGCGTCAGCAAACCGAGGAACTGGGCAAGATAGAAGGCTTTACGCCGGAGGAGGCGCAGCAGTTGTACCACACACTGGCCATGGGTGCACTCAAGTACTTCCTCCTGAAAGTAGACCCCAAAAAACGCATGCTGTTCAATCCGCAGGAATCTATAGACTTTAGAGGGCACACAGGTCCGTTTATACAATACACGCATGCGCGCATCTCAGCCATTCTGCGCAAAGCAGCCGACATGGGCATAGGAGTAGACGCCACTTCGTTTAGCAACCTTACACAACTGCACGAAACTGAGCAGGAGGTAGTTACACTGCTGGTGAACTACCCTGATGTGGTAAAAGAGGCAGGAAATTTATATGCTCCTTCTATTATAGCGCAGTATGCTTATGACCTGGCAAAGGCCTACAACCGGTTCTACCAGGAAATTTCGATCTTTAACGAAACCGATGAACAGGCGCGTAGCTTCCGCATCGCCTTGTCGGCCATGGTAGCCCGTTTTGTACGCGAAAGCATGAGTTTGCTAGGCATTGAGGTGCCGGAGCGTATGTAACTGCAAAAAGCCTTGCACTACATTGGGCATCTGCCTGTATAAAGTTTCGTAAACAATTTTCTACCATACTGGTTTCAGGTACACAGTTAACATCAAGTCAAAAATGAAAAAGGCATTATTCTCTATTGCATTGCTGGCAGCCGTTGTTTTTGGCTTTGCCTGTACACCATCTACTAAAGGAGCAGAAAACAAGAAAAACATGGAAACAACAGCACAGACAGAAGCTCAGAAGCAGGAAGGCTTCTATGGCTTCAGCATGAGCACCTTAGACGGGAAAGAAATTGACTTCTCGCAGTACAAAGGCAAAAAGGTAATGTTGGTGAATACAGCCTCTGAGTGCGGCTTCACTAAGCAGTACGCCGACCTGCAGCAACTGCACGAGCAGCACGGCCAGGAAGTGGTTATTTTAGGTTTCCCGGCTAACAATTTTGGCGGTCAGGAGCCAGGTTCTAACGAAGAAATTGCCTCTTTCTGCCAGAAAAATTATGGCGTTAATTTCCAGATGTTCGAGAAAATATCGGTAGTAGGCGATGATCAGCACCCACTCTACACCTGGCTCGAGCAGAACTCCCCGAACAATGACAAGCCAACCTGGAACTTCTGCAAATACCTGGTAGATGAGAATGGTAAGGTTGTAGCTTTTTACCCATCTAAAGTAAAACCAACAGACGAGGTAGTGCTCGCCGCCATCAAGAAATAAGGCACCAGATGCAAGGCTTTTTCAAGAAAGGAAGTATACTTTAGAAGTTGGAGTTAGAAATTTTTGAATTTTGAATGAGAGGATGAATGATTGAGAGAATGGATGAAGAGTTCTTTCTAACTCTAAACTCTTAACTTGCAACTCTTAACTCTTAACTCTACTAAAGGGCCCTTGACTATAATTAGGTTTAAATATGTTGGAAGGCCTATTTCATTAGAATAATTTGGAAAAAGCAGGACCTTAATTCTCAGAATGCTTAGATTTGGTTCTTCATTCGCCTGCAGTTTCAAATTCTTAAATATTTACATGTTGGATACTTCAACACAACAAACCAACCCGAATCCAGGCCTCTTAAGTGCCTGGATTTCGGCTTTTAGGCCCCGCACATTGCCGCTGGCCCTGTCGTGCATCGGGATGGGCGGCTTTATGGCAGCCGCAAACGGTGTGTTCGATAGCACTGTTATAGCACTTTGCGTACTCACCACGCTGTTTCTGCAAATTCTCTCGAACCTCGCCAACGACTACGGCGACTCCAAGCACGGTGCAGACAGCATACACCGCGAAGGGCCGAAGCGGGCGGTGCAGGCGGGGCACATTACTGCCGAACATATGAAAAAGGGCATGATCGTATTTAGCCTGCTCTCGCTGCTATCGGGTTTGCTGCTGCTCTGGGTGGCTTTTGGAACAGAAGGACTGCTGCTCGCGCTGCTGTTCCTGGTGCTGGGCCTGGCTGCCATTTGGGCTGCTATTAACTACACCGCCGGTGATAAACCCTATGGTTATGCCGGCCTCGGCGATATTTCGGTTTTCATTTTCTTCGGATTGGTGGGCGTATTGGGTACTTACTTTCTGCAGGCGCTGGAGTTCAATCCGCTGGTGCTGCTGCCTGCTTTTATTTGTGGCTTCTTCTCCACAGCCGTGCTCAACGTCAACAACATCCGCGATATCCACTCCGATAAACTGGCTGGCAAGTATTCTATTCCCGTTCGCCTCGGGCCGAAGCGCGCCCGCATTTACCATATATTATTACTGGCAGGTGGTGTAGTAAGTGCAGTGGTGTATGTGGCGCTGAACTTTTACTCTGCCTGGCAGTTTCTGTTCGTGCTGGCCCTGCCACTGGTTATCATCAACGGCAGAAATGTGTGGCAAAAGCAGACTTCTGCAGAACTGGACCCTTACCTCAAGCAAATGGCGATGACGACACTGGCGTTTGTGTTGCTGTTTGGAATAGGGCAGGTGGTGTAGTGGGGGAGGTCTATGTTGGAATGAAAATTCTTGCAAAAAGCTAATGAAGAAAATCAAGCGACAATGGAAGGTAACCTATTTGAGTATTTAGATAGTATTCTGCACGAAGAATGTTTCCAGAAGAGGGGTAAAAAGATCTGGTTTAGAAAAACAGATAGTACGATTCTGATTTGTGAAGCACAAGTGTCACGATACTCAAACGCATTTTACCTGAACTTTGGTATTGTTTTCCCAGAACTTGTGAATGGCAATAAAATGCCAAAGTTAAGCATCGATAATTGGCACGTAAGGGGGAGATTCGAAGAAATAATTAAAGATAGAAAGTTTATAGGTTCATTTCCTTTCGAGATATCAACAAAAGATCAGGTGCAACTTAAAGATTATCTTAAGGAGAACATCAAAAGTTGTGTTGTTCCTTTTCTGCTTAAGTACTCGTCTGTAGAAATGGTGAAAAGAGAAATAGCTGAAAATGTTTTTGACTACGGCAGAATGCTTACTTCAAATCAAGTATAATATGCATTCTTCATCCGACAGTGTAGAAGAATTTTTCAAGGCTCTTTGCCAAAGGTCCACCCAACTCCATCGCTCCCTCAAATTATTCTAATCAAAATTGCCTTCCAAAGCAAAAAGCTGCCTCCGCATGTCAAGGCAATTGCACCTCAAAGAATTAGCACATTAGCACATTACAAACTACCTTTGCTTCTATAACCAAACCTGAATTCCGTCATGGCCTTACTTGCTTTTGTGATCACCATTTCGCTGATGCTCGTGGTAGTAATCGTGGTGGTGTATGCCGAGCGGAAGGTGGCGGCCTTTATGCAGGACCGCCTCGGTCCCACAGAAGCAGGGCCTTACGGCACGCTGCAGCCTCTGCTCGATGTGCTCAAGCTGCTGCAGAAAGAAGACATTATTCCGGCTGCCGCCGATAAGAAACTGTTTGCTGTAGCGCCTATCCTCATTTTTGCAGCTGTTTTTGCTGGTTTTGCTGTTATTCCGTTGTCGCCTACGCTGGTGCCGGCTGGTGTTGGTATTGGCGTATTTTATTTGTTGGCTATTATCTCTTTGGATGTCATCGGGCTGCTGATGGCAGGCTGGGGCTCCAATAACAAATACGCCATGTTGGGTGCCATGCGCTCGGTTGCCCAGATCGTGTCATACGAAATTCCGGCTGGTCTGGCGCTGCTGTCGGTGGTCATGATCTGCCAGTCGCTCGATTTTCAGGAGATCAGTTACCAGCAGGGCGTGCTGATGAACGCTTTTCCGGGGCTGGAGCAGGAGCAGAACTGGTTGTTTGGCATACGATCCTTGGGCTTCGAAACCACCACCGTAGGCGGCCTCACAACCTGGAATATTTTTAGGGCGCCAGTGTTGCTGGTGGCTTTTATTGTTTATTTTATCGCCTCGCTGGCAGAGTGTAACCGGGCACCCTTCGATATTCCGGAGGCAGAGTCGGAGCTGGTGGCAGGTTTTCACGTGGAATATTCAGGGTTCCGGTTCGCTACGTTCTTTCTGGCCGAATATGCCATGATGGTGTTGGTATGCCTGGTAGCAGTCATATTGTTCTTAGGTAGCTGGAACACGCCCTTGCCCAACATTGGCCCGATTGCCCTGGCCAACTGGACAACCGGAGCACCCGGAGGCATAGCCAGTGTAGTCTGGGGAGGCTTCTGGCTGATCTCGAAAACGCTGGTGCTGCTGTTTGTGCAGCTCTGGGCCCGCTGGACTTACCCGCGCCTGCGCGTAGACCAGCTTATGCACCTTTGCTGGAAAGTACTCACGCCTATATCCATTGGCCTGGTGCTGCTGGCAGGTTTGTGGCGCTTACTGATGATTTAGTTAAGTTAGAAACTTATAAAGTAGTAAATAGGTAGAAAGTTGTTTCGTAAAAGGTATAAACGCGTAAAAGATCAAACTAACGCCAGACCTGAACTAAACCTTCAAATAATACCTACACCTTCTAACTTTCTAACCCATTAACTCTTTAACTTTTTAACTCAACAGATGTCTGTAGTAAAACATAAAGTTGGTTTTCGGGATGTGGTGAAGTCGCTGGTGAGTGGGGCTCGCCTGACGCTGCACCACTTTCTGCATGCCGACAAACGCCGCAAGCCTGTCTACATCAGCGATGAATCTTACTTTGAGCAAAAGGAGGGGCTGGTAACGCTTACTTACCCTTACGAAGCATTGCCAGTGCCTGATAAAGGCCGCTACCGCCTGCACAACGAAATAGACGATTGTATTGTATGCGACCTTTGTGCCAAAGTCTGCCCCGTTAATTGCATCACCATCGAGTCTGTGAAAGCTACGGAAGATATCGGCGTAACCTCAGATGGTACTAAAAAGCGCCTGTACGCCCCAACGTTCGACATAGACATGGCCAAATGCTGCTACTGTGGCCTCTGCACTACCGTGTGCCCCACCGACTGCCTCACCATGACACCGGTATATGATTTCCCGGAGGTCGACATCAAGAACATGGTCTACCACTTCACCGACCTCAGCCCGGAGCAGGCACAGGAGAAAAAGCAACTCCTGGAGAAGCAACAGGAGGAAATGGCAGCCGCAAAAGCAGCAGCACTGGCTGCCCGGAAGCAGCAGGGGTGAAATAAGACACAAGATTTCAGACACAAGACGCAGGACTTTTTCCTGATGTTAAGTGAGTATATTTTCAGCTATTCAGAATTTATTAATTTGGTTCTAACGCATAAGTCTGATGGGCGTTAACGAGAAGAAAATCTTGTGTCCTGATACTTGTGTCTTAAAAAAAACCCATGCTTTTTTACCTCTTCGCCGCACTGGCCACCATTTCCGGAGCATACATGGTGCTGACGCGCAACCTGCTCTATGCCGCTTTTGCGCTGCTGCTCACGCTGCTGAGCATAGCCGGTATTTTTGTGATGCTGTTCGCCGATTTTGTAGCAGTTGTTCAGCTGATGGTTTACGTGGGCGGGGTGCTGGTGCTTATTTTGTTTGGTATCATGCTCAGTACCCGCGTGAAAGATAAATCGGTGATGTCGCAGAATGTGAACAAAAGCTGGGGCTCCATGGTGGCAGGAGTCGTATTAGTTGGCCTTTGCTACACTATTCTGCAAACAGATTATGCCACACTGCCATGGATAGAGGCTGCCAGTACCGATGTGTTAGGTGAGCAGAAAAGTACGGTGCAGGCCATAGGCGTTAAACTCATGACAGATGTGGTGTTGCCTTTCGAAATAGCCTCCCTGCTGCTCCTGATCGCCTTGATGGGCTCGGCCTATATCGCTACTGATAAACAGACAAAACTGTAAGACGAATGGACAGAATACCTTTAGAGCACCTGCTGCTGTTGGGAGCAGTTCTTTTTAGCCTTGGCTTATGGGCGGTTCTTACCAAGCGGCATGCGGTGGTAGTGCTCATGGGCATCGAACTCATTTTTAATGCGGCCAACCTGAACCTCGTCGCTTTTAGCCGCTACGACCCGCAGCTGATGCAAGGGCAGCTCTTCGCACTTTTTGTTATGGTAATAGCAGCCGCAGAGTCTGCTGTAGCACTGGCAATAGTGCTGCGGGTGTACCAGCATTTTAAAACGGCTAACCTGAACCAGATTGTAGGGGAGGAGTAATTGCTTTCTATTTGGCGTGGCAGAAGCGCTTTATTGCTTTGTTTATCACATTCACTTATATGCTTACTTATTTCAGGTTCAGAACCCATTGGCTTAGTTTCTCTATCATTTATATTTTTATTTTTTTGTTTTCTTGTCAATCTACAGTTACTGAAGCACAGGAAATTGATCCTGTATATGGGGAACCTCTAGATGAATTGTATAAAACAAGAAAAGTAAAAGAGGTATTTATAGAACGAGACCAGTATTATAATGGACAGTTATTGTATCAGAGATATCTTTTTCAATATTTCTTGATTGATGAGAATGGGTATAAAATCAGGCGTGAAAATTCTCATAACAACAGAATTAGCAATAGATTAGATATGGAATATGATGCAAAAGGGCATTTACTTGCCTCAACCTATTTCCAGGCAGCATCAGGAAAGGAGACAGCAGAAACGGATAGGAAGAATATTGTTTGGGTGCAGGCAACTCAGAACCGTTATGCCGCCCCAGGAAGGGAGAACGGCGGAGAATTTCGTTGGGATGCTATAAATAAAAAGTGGAATCAGATTTCGAAAATAAAAACTTGGGTGCAGAACGACACCACTTATACCGAGACACGCACCTCTTATTCTAACTCGTTTGAGCTAACTGAGGTTAGTCGTGATTTTCTGCTCGGAAAAGATAAGAATATACTGAGGCACGATTATATTAGCTTTTCACCAAAAGGGATGAGTGAAGCAAATTACTATTATACCAAGCTTGAAGACGAGAGAGTAGTGGAGTCTGGAAAGGTGGATTTTGAGATGGAGGTACTGACATTTCTTGAGCGGCATCCGGAGTACCAAAGGTTGTTATTTTCTAAAAATGGATTTAAACCAGTAGTAGATAAAGTGGCCCGGCAATCGGAAGGTACTTTAAAGCCGAATAGCACCTTTACATATAATGGCGCTGGTTTGCTGGTCGAAAAAAAGGAGTACAGTGAGCGAACAATTTATCAGCGGGATGCAAAGGGACGTGCTATTACTGAACGGTCAGAACATGAGGGAAGCGCTGGGAGATTGATTACATACTACTATAATGAATCTGGTTTGGTTGAGAAGGAGGTGAGAACCTATAGCAATGGTGCACCGGAAGAGACAAGGTTTTACCGTTATAGCTTTTATTGATTAATTGAGCTGTCAGAGTTATCAATCCAGATTATTCTAATGAAAAACCCCTTCCAAAGCATTTTAACAACATTTTGGTTCAAGGGTAGAAATGGTTTTTAAACTAAGCCAACGTGGAAGGGCATGAGAGCAGGTAACTCACTTTCCATTCTTCTTAGTTGAACTTTGCTCCATACTATTTCTGCCAGACATAATTCTTCTCTCCTTCGGCATAACATTTTAAAATTGTGTTATTAAAAGCGCAATATCCTTAACTTTGCCCCCTCGTTACAGGCTAAGGAGGTGCTTATCCTCTTTTTACGCTGTACTAGAGCTAGAACCTAAATTGTTGAACTAGAACTTGGAGCTTTCCGCGCTTATTGAGCCCCTGGCTGGCACACCCGAAACAAAGCTTGCGCTGGCAGTGCTTCTGCTGCCTCTTTTTGCTTTCCTGAGCCTGTTCTTCTTTGGCAAGCGACTTCCCCGCCAGGGCGATTGGCTGGGTATTGCGCTCACTGTTTTAGCCTTTGGCGCATCGGTTTGGCTGTTTTCTGCCACCTGGAACCATACCTCCTTTCACAGCCGCACCGTCTGGTTCAGCCTTCCTGCACTAAGTGCCTCGGTTACAAATTTCACAGCCGGAATTCTATTAGATAACCTCACGGTGCTGATGCTGGTTATAGTCACCTTTATTTCCACACTGGTACAACTTTTCTCGGTGGGCTATATGCACGGCGATGCGGGCTACAGCCGCTACTATGCCTTTCTGGGCCTGTTCACCTTCAGTATGCTAGGCATTGTACTTGTCGATAACCTGCTGCTGCTGTTTATGTTCTGGGAGCTGGTAGGCTTCTCGTCGTACCTGCTCATCGGTTTCTGGTTCGATCGGCCTGCGGCTGTGGCAGCCAATAAAAAAGCGTTCCTGGTAAACCGCGTTGGTGATATTGGGCTGCTGCTGGGGCTGTTCTTTTTCTACACCTGCTTCCGCACCTTCGACCTGGAGGCGCTGCGCACTTTGGTAAACGAAGGCAGCTGGATCGGTGGCAGTTTCCTGGTGTCGTTTCAGCTGCACGGCCAGCCCTGGGACCTGGAGCTAGCACCACTGTGGCTGACCTTGGCCGGTTTAGGTTTGTTTATGGGTTGTGTGGGTAAGTCGGCGCAGTTTCCGCTGCAGGTCTGGCTCCCCGATGCCATGCAAGGTCCTACGCCTGTTTCCTCGCTTATACACGCGGCTACCATGGTGGCGGCAGGCGTTTACCTGCTGGCCAGGTGCTATGCCTTTTTTACGGTAGATGCGCTTACGGTTATCGCTATTGTTGGTGCCATTACGGCCCTGCTTGGTGCTGTTGCTGCTCTTACACAAAACGATATCAAAGCTGTGCTGGCATTCTCTACTATTTCGCAGCTCGGTTACATGGTAATGGGCATGGGAACGGGCGCACACGATGCCTCGCTTTTTCACCTGACCACGCATGCATTTTTTAAGGCAGCGCTTTTCCTGAACGCTGGTATTATTATACATGCCATGCACCGGGGGCTGCACCACTCGCACCAGCCGGAGCACATCGATCCGCAGGATATCCGGAACATGGGCGGCCTGCGAAAAGCGATGCCGTTTACTTTCTTTACCTATGCCCTGGCAGCTGCCGCTCTGGTTGGCTTACCGCTATTTTCAGGCTTTTTATCGAAAGACGCGATTTTGGCAGGAAGTTGGGCCTGGGCGCAAACCATGAGTGCTAACGGCAATGCACTTTATTTCCTGGTGCCGGCTATAGGTTTTGCCGTGGTGTTGCTTACAGCTTATTACATGGGCCGCCACCTGTGGCTCCTGTTCTTTGGGGAGTTCCGGCTGCCATTCGATATAAAATCGCTGCGTTTTTCTGCTGGCAGGGAGGTGGAGCTGGTTATGCTGGTACCGGTGCTGCTGCTGGCGGTGCTGTCGCTGGGGGTGTTCTTTTCGCTTAATCCGTTAGATTTTGCCGGAAGCTGGCTGCTGCAGGGCCTGAACCTAGGCTTGCTGGCTGCAGATGCCAGGCCGCTGGCAGATGGTTTGCTGCAGGCTGTGGCGGAGCAGGACAAAGCCAACCATGTGGCGCATGTGCTCTTTGCCGTGTTGGCTGTGGCCCTTGGCGTGTCGGGGGTAGGGTATGCCATCATTAAGTACCGAAATAAGACAAAGGAGATGCTGTTGCAAGAGCAACCGCAGAGTGCTCTGGGCAGACTCTCTTACAACCACTTTTACCTCGACCAGTTGTACAACAGTGCTTTTGTAAAGCCAACGCTTTTGCTTGCGCGCAGCCTGTACCGCACCGATAAGCGTGTAATTGATTACCTGCTGAACAATGGCAGTATTATATTGGTGGTGCTGGCCAAAACAGTTGCCTGGTTCGACAGGTTGGTGGTAGACGGGTTGGTGTGGCTGGTAGGGGCACTGTCGCGGTTTGCTGGCAGATTTGGCCGTAACCTGCAGAACGGGAAGGTGCAATCGTATTTTGCCTACTCTCTTTTAGGATTTATTTTGATAATACTATACATAGTCCTGAAATGATAGTTAATTTTGCGGCTTGAAAAGTAGAGTGTTTCGCATAAGGTGTAGCTATAGCAAGCGATTGCCTGGCAAGCCCTGAGAGGCAAAAGACGATTTTTTCTTTGGAAGGCCATTTTTATTAGAATAATTGAAGCTGGTTCTAAAAATCAGTGAGTTTATAAGTTAACAGATGTTTGGCTTCTGCCCCGGCAATTAAGCCTTTTTACATAATCAACTATTCACCAACTGGATGAGTCTGATCTTAAGTAGCTTAGTTTTTACTCCTCTTCTGGCGGCGCTGGTCGTGTTGGTTATGCCAGGGCGCCTTCAAAAGCCGATAAAGGTAGTGGCGCTGCTGGGTGCACTTCTGCAAATGGGGTTGGCAGTATGGCTTTACACTCGGTTCGATGGGAGCGCCTTCGCCAACGGGCAAACAGGTTACCAGTTCGTAGAAAAACTTCGCTGGATTACTTTTTCGCTTGGTAACCTGGGAAATTTCCAGATCGAATATTTTTTGGGTGTAGATGGCATTAGCGTGAGTATGGTGCTCCTGACTGGCCTTGTGGGCGTAATTGGCGTTATTTCCTCCTGGACGATCAAAAAGAACATAAAAGGCTATTTTCTGCTCTACCTTCTGCTGCTCACCAGTGTAATGGGTTGCTTTTTGGCCCTCGATTTCTTTCTGTTTTACCTCTTCTTCGAGTTTATGCTGCTGCCTATGTACTTCCTGATCGGGATCTGGGGCGGACCAAAACGCGAATATGCGGCCATCAAATTCTTTATCTATACACTGGTTGGCTCCCTTTTCATACTAATCGTGATGATTGGGCTGTATACCTCTGTTATAGATCCGCAGGCTACAGCCTGGCAACTGAAGCTGGTGCAGGATGGTATGCCAGCCGGAACCGAAATTATATTACAGGTGCAGCAGATGCTGCAGGACAATGCCATACATGCCACCGACATGGTGCGTACGTTCAGTATTCCGGCCATGATGGAGGCAGACAATTTTGTTCCCGACAGCCTGTTGCATACACTCTCCGGCCATCAGCTCTGGAACCTGCCGCTGCGCTTCATCGCCTTTCTGCTGCTCTTTGCCGGGTTTGCCATTAAGGTGCCTTTGGTGCCGGTGCATACCTGGCTACCCGATGCGCACGTAGAAGCTCCTACACCCATATCGGTTTTGCTGGCTGCTATTCTGCTGAAAGTGGGAGGTTACGGACTTATCCGGATTGTATATCCTGTTTTTCCGGATGGAGCCGCTTATTTCTCGGTGCTGATAGGTGGTTTGGGTGTATTCTCTATTATCTATGGTGCGCTTTGTGCGCTGGCCATGAACGACCTGAAAAAGCTAATCGCCTATTCGTCGGTCTCGCATATGGGCTTTGTGCTGCTGGGGCTGGCCTCGCTTACTACAGAAGGTGTGAACGGTGCTATTTACATGATGTTCAGCCATGGCCTGATCTCGGCCATGCTCTTTTTGGTAGTTGGCGTAATTTACGATCGAGTGCATAACCGCATGATTCAGAATTTCAGAGGATTAGCTAATAAAATGCCGGCTTACACAACCTTTGTAGTAATAGCTTTCTTTGCCTCGTTGGGTTTACCTGGGTTTTCGGGTTTCATAGCGGAACTGCTGGTGCTGGTAGGTGGCTTTAGTGCCTCTGATGCAACAGGTATGCTGCCTCGCTGGCTTACGGTAGTAGCCGTTTTTGGTCTGTTACTGGCTGCCGCTTATTACTTGTGGGCCTTGCAACGCATGTTTTTCGGCAAGTTCTGGCTTTTCCCGGACCTGCGCGAAAAAGCTGTTATTACAGACCTTAATGCCAGAGAGTACCTGATGCTGGTGCCGCTGGCGCTGCTGGCGCTGCTGTTCGGTATTTTTCCGCACCTGCTTTTAGATAAAGTGGGTATAGCGGTAGCCGGGTTTACAGAGTTGGTACTGCAGAACGGGCAGGACCAGCTAAGTCTTATTTTGTCATCCATTTTTTAATTTTACGTGAACGAGCAGGGAGCTTTCTTAACCCAGTCTATTAACGCTATCCTGGAGGGGGCCGGCTCTTTGCTGCCCGAGCTCATGCTGGCGTTTTTTTTCCTGCTGCTCGTTACCCTTGATCTTTTCAGGTCGCAGGCTATTAAAAAGCTGCTGCCCTGGCTTGCTCTCACCGCCTTCTTTGCCACCTTGCTTATTCAGATACTGGGTGGCTACACCTCCGAAAGTGTGCAGTTTTTAAACCTGCTCCGGTCTGATGGGCTGGCGCGTTATGCCGGCATTCTTTTTAGTGCAGCCGGCATTTTCACGATTCTGCTTTCGCTGCAGAACAAGCAACTGGAGGAGCGGCAACAGGGGCAGGGCGAATATTACGCTTTTCTGCTTATGCTGGTGCTGGGGCTAAACCTGATGGCTAAGTCCATCAACCTGCTCATGGTGTTTCTGGCCATCGAAACGGTTTCTATTGCCTCCTACATCCTTACCCTCACCCTCAAAGAAAAAGGCCGTGCTATAGAAGCTGGCCTTAAATATATTTTGTATGGGGCACTGTCGGCGGGTATTATGCTGTATGGCATGTCGTTTTTTTACGGCCTCACCGGCTCGCTCAACTATACCAGCGGCGATTTTTGGTTTAGCTTGCTGCAGGCCAGCCCTTTGATGGTAACCGTAGCCGCTATTTTGGTTTTTGCCGGTTTCTTCTTCAAGATTTCTGCAGCACCCTTTCATTTCTGGACTCCTGATGTATACCAGGGCGCGCCCATGCCTGTTGTCGCCTTATTTTCTACCGGGCCTAAAATGGCAGGTATAGTGGTTATTTTACGGTTTGTGGCTGCTTTTTCAGATCCTGCCAACGCCACAGCCTTTGCCGATGTGCAGCTGTTTCTGGGTATTGCCGCGCTGGCGACCTTATTTATTGGTAATTTTACGGCTATCTGGCAGCAAACGGCACGCAGACTTATGGCCTATTCCTCCATTTCGCATGCAGGCTTTTTACTGGCTGGCTTACTGGCCTTTGGTACAAGCTATACCACCAGCATTCTGTTTTACCTTACCGTGCTGCTCTTCATGAACTTTGGGGTTTTCCTGTTTATGCAAGTGGCCGAAGACCATTTCCGTATAAAGCGCCTTGCAGATTTTGCGGGTTTCGGTAGAGCCTATCCTTATGTCGGGGTTATGGCGCTGCTGTTTTTTCTGTCGCTCACAGGTTTGCCGCCTCTGGCTGGTTTTATGGGGAAACTGCTTGTTTTCTCTAACCTCTGGGAAGCGTATGGTCTGAGCCAGGATAAGATGTTGCTGGCTTTGCTGGTGGTCGGAATTTTGCTAACCGGTGTGGCCTTATTCTATTATATCAAGATACCTTTTTACCTTTTCTTCAAAGGGAATTATACAGACAAAAATTTAGTTATTTCACTGTCGGATAAGTTGCTGCTGGCTCTCTTTGCTATGCCACTGCTGGTCTTCTTTTTTAAGCCTGACCTGCTACTAACCTGGATTGAGAAACTGTTAACAACGGTACGTTAAAGATTATATGAGCGATTCTATTAAGCACGAGTGTGGTATTGCCCTAATCAGGCTCAGAAAACCAATTGAATACTACGCGGAAAAGTATGGTACTCCCATGTACGGCATCAATAAGCTGTACCTGCTCATGCAAAAGCAGCACAACCGCGGACAAGATGGAGCCGGAGTTGCCAGTATTAAAATAAACGCAATGCCTGGTATTGAGTATATCAGTCGTTTCCGTTCTGTAAAAACCCGGGCCATCGATAATATCTTTAAAAAGATAGGGCAGGAGTACTCGGAATTGGAGGAAAAACAACCTGACCGGGTAAAAGATGTAAGCTGGGTTTGGGAGAATATGCCATTCTTGGGAGATGTGTACCTGGGCCACCTGCGCTATGGTACGCACGGCATTAACAGTGTAGACAACTGCCACCCAATGGTGCGCGAAAACAACTGGCGCAGCCGCAGCCTGGCGGTAGCCGGTAACTTTAATATGACCAACGTAGATGAGCAGTTTCAGAAGCTCATTGATCTTGGCCAGCACCCGAAACACAAATCAGACACGATTACGGTACTGGAAAAGATAGGCCACTTCCTGGATGAGGAGAACCAGCGCCAGTTTGATTTGCATAAAGCAAAAGACCATACGAACCAGGAAATTACGCAACTCATAGAGCAACACCTCGATATGCAGCGGGTGCTCAAGCGTTCTTGCCGCGATTTTGATGGTGGCTATGCCATGGCTGGCTTAACTGGTTACGGAGCTTCTTTTGTGGTCCGCGATCCGCATGGCATTCGTCCTGCGTATTATTACATGGACGATGAAATTGTAGTGGTAGCCTCTGAAAAACCGGCTATTAAAACTGCCTTCGATATTGAGTACAGCGAGATAAAAGAAATTACGCCTGGTTCCGCCCTCATCATTGATAAGTCAGGAGAGGTTGGCCTGAAGGAGATTCTGCCGCAAAAAGAAAAGACTTCCTGTAGCTTTGAGCGCATCTATTTCTCCAGAGGCAACGATCCTGAGATTTATACAGAGCGCAAGAACATGGGTAAGTTCCTTTGCCCTCAGATTCTGGAGGCCATTAACTACGACCTCAAAAACACGGTTTTCTCTTACATTCCGAACACTGCCGAAACCTCCTGGATCGGTATGATGAAAGGTATTGAGACCTACCTGCGCGACTACCGCAAAAAAGCCATTCTGGACCAGAAACTAACAGAGGAGCAACTCGACGAGATTCTGCAGTTTAAACCTCGAGCCGAAAAGCTGGTTATTAAAGATGCCAAGCTTCGTACTTTCATCAGCGATAACGATAGCCGCGATGACCTGGTAACGCACGTTTACGACACAACGTACGAAGTCGTAAAAAAAGGAATAGATACCATTGTAGTGCTCGATGACTCAATTGTGCGCGGTACGACTTTGGAAAAAAGCATCATCAGGATGCTTGACAAACTGGAGCCAAAGAAAATTATTATCGTTTCCTGTGCTCCACAAATCCGTTACCCCGATTGTTATGGTATCGACATGTCGCGCATGAAAGAGTTTGTGGCTTTCAGGGCAGTGCTGGAACTGGTGAAAGAATCTGGTGTGGATAGAGTACGCGAGGTTTATGACAAATGTGTGGCCGCAGCCGGTACGCCTGCCTTTAGTAAAATTAACTTTGTGCAGGAACTGTATGAGCCTTTCACGGCAGACCAGATTTCAGCAAAAGTGTCTGAGATTGTGAGAGCAACTGAGGTGAAAGCAGAAGTGCAGGTTATTTACCAGACAATTGAAGATCTGCACCAGGCCTGCCCCAACCATACCGGCGACTGGTACTTTACTGGTAACTACCCAACACCAGGCGGTATTAAAGTTGTGAACAGAGCCTTTATGAACTTTGTGGAAAACAAAGGCGGAAGGGCTTATTGATTTAGTTTTGAATGAGTGATTGAGTGGATGAGTGAGTTTATCTCATAGTTTACTAACATCATTTCTATAGTATAAGAGAGGGTGCTCGTAAGAGGGCCCTCTTTTTTTATGTAACTAAGTACATACAAGGAAGTTTTGCCGGAACGGTTAGACTTTATTCCTTACCAAGAATTTAAATTATTCTAATAGAAATAGCCTCCAAAAGGTTTTTCATCAGAATTTTGCCAAGGGTCTACCCGACATATTTTACTTGCATACACTTAGTTATGACACCACCTTCTTCTGCCGCAAGTTACGGCTGCGCATAAATACGCGGCATGAGAGGAGGCGTGGGAAAGTGTGGAGAATTCTACCTCTAAATAAAAAGCGAGAGGGCAGCCTGTGATAGGTGCCCTCTCGCTTTTTATTGTTTGTAACCTAATTGCGCTACACAGAAAAACTATCGCCGCAGCCGCAGGTGCGGGTAGCGTTGGGGTTGTTGAAGTAGAAACCTTTACCGTTCAGACCGTCAGAGAAATCGAGTTCTGTGCCGGCCAGGTAAAGGAAGCTTTTCATGTCAACCACAACTTTTACGCCTTTATCTTCAAACTCCTGGTCCATGGGTTTTACCTCATCATCAAAATCGAGGTTATAGGAGAGGCCGGAGCAGCCGCCGCCTGCCACAGAAGCGCGCAAGCGGAAGGTGTCGTCTAACTGAGCGTCCTGCTTCAGCTTAACAACTTTCTCTTTTGCTTTATCTGATACTGTTATCATACTGTTTATCGTCTAAGAGACTGGGTTGAGCACGATGCTGAAAACAGTGATCGTGTTCATGTCTCGGCCAAAATATAGTTTATCTAGGGCTTCGTACATGTGGCGGGCTCTAAAGTAAGAGGTGTTCAACTCTTTATCGTTGCGGGCCATCCACTGTATGGTGTACGAGCTTTCCTGGTCGCGGTAACGCTGCACGTACCCCAGCATTTTACGCAAGGTATCTAAGCGGTCGTAACCTTCTTCGGAGTGGAGCAGGAACGACTGGCTGTGGCGCGGGTTTACCGTAATAAGGTCTAATCGGGTCTTATTGTCGATTTGCCTGAATTCAAAAAGCAGATTGCCACCACTCATTCCTAAGTGGTTTTCAATCTGCTTCTGAAGGCGCACGCTCTCTAGATGTACATCCGTTGTTGACTCCATCTGTGAGTCCTGTGCCGTTAGTGATGTGAACTAGCCAGTTCTAGCGCTGGTAATCCATTTTTTACTCGGTAATCGTTGATCGCAGACTTAATGGCATCTTCGGCCAGAACAGAGCAGTGAATTTTTACAGGCGGTAAAGCCAGTTCTTCCACAATGTCCATGTTGTCGATGGCAAGCGCCTCGTCTACTGTTTTTCCTTTCAGCCATTCTGTAGCCAAAGAAGAAGAAGCGATAGCAGAACCACAACCGAAAGTTTTAAACTTTGCGTCTGTAATCACCTGGTTCTCGTCTACCTCAATCTGAAGACGCATTACGTCGCCACACTCTGGAGCACCTACTAAACCGGTTCCAACGTTTGTTTTTGCTTTGTCCAGCGTGCCTACGTTACGTGGGTTGCTGTAATGATCGATTACTTTATCTGAATAAGCCATAGCTTTTGTTTAATTAAAAATTATAAATTCAAAATTAGAAATTAATCTAAGTTACTTCGTCAAATTAAAAATTAGAAATTCAAAATTAGGTTTTATCTATCAACGTTAGTTGTTCAAAATCCCCAAACCATAATTTCTAATTTTTAATTTTGAATTAAATCTTAGTGTTCTGCCCACTCAATAGAGTTCAGGTCGATGCCTTCTTTAAACATTTCCCACAGCGGCGACATTTCGCGAAGTTTCGAAACTGCTTCTTTTACGTGGTTGATGGCATAATCTACTTCTTCGTCGGTGGTGAAGCGGCTCAGGCCGAAACGCAGCGAAGAATGTGCCAGGTCGTCACTAAGTCCTAATGCCTTTAATACGTAAGATGGCTCCAATGAGGCTGAAGTACAGGCAGATCCGGAAGAAACGGCCAGGTCTTTTACACCCATCATCAGGCCTTCGCCTTCTACATATTTAAAGGAGATGTTGCTTACGTGCGGCAAACGGTGCTCACGCGATCCGTTTACATAAGACTCCTCAATGGTGAGCAACTCTTTTTCCAGGCGATTGCGCATGGCAGAGATACGTGCTGTGTCAGACTCCATCTCCTGTTTTGCAAGCTCGCAGGCTTTGCCTAAACCAACAATGCCAGGCACGTTGAGGGTACCGGAACGCATGCCGCGCTCGTGGCCACCACCGTCCATCTGGGCAGTTACTTTAACGCGTGGGTTTTTACGACGTACATACATCGCACCTACGCCCTTAGGACCATACATTTTGTGCGCAGAGAAAGCCATGATGTCGATGCCATCTGCTTCCACATCTACCGGTATTTTGCCTACAGCCTGGGTACCATCTGTAAAGAAAAGAACACCATGTTTTTTGGCAATTCTGGAGATTTCACGAACCGGCTGAATTACACCGACTTCGTTGTTGGCGTACATCAGGGAAATAAGGATCGTCTTGTCTGTAATAGCTGCTTCCAGCTCCTGCAGGTCGATCAGGCCTTCTTCGTTTACATGAAGGTATGTAACCTTTCCGCCCAGCTTTTCGATATGCTTGCAGGTATCGAGCACGGCTTTGTGCTCGGTAGTAGCCGTAATAATATGGTTGCCTTTAGAGGCATACATCTCGAACACCCCTTTTATAGCCAGGTTGTCGGATTCTGTAGCACCAGAGGTAAAAATAATTTCTTTTGGAGAGCAGTTGATAAGTGATGCAATTTGCTCACGGGCATAATCAACGGCTTCTTCTGCCTGCCAGCCAAAAGCATGGTTACGGGAGGCTGCGTTTCCGAACATTTTGGTCATGTACGGCAGCATGGCATCCAGCACACGCGGATCTAGCGGTGTAGTGGCGTTATTATCAAGGTATATAGGTAGTGTTAGCATAGCACTGATTTTGTTCTTTTTATGTAACTGCTAAAATAACAGCGGAAAGAAAATATTAGTTTTAGATTTAGGGCAAATTTAGTAAAAAAAGGATAATAAGACTAATTCCATTTAAAATGAAGAATCTGGAGCACATCGGTATAGCTGTCAGTAATTTTAGTGAGGCTAATAAATTATACAGCAAGCTGCTTGGCGCAGAACCTTATAAAACAGAGTCTGTAGAATCTGAGGGCGTAAACACGTCTTTTTTTAAGGTAGGAGAGGCCAAGATAGAACTGCTGGAAGCAACCTCCCCCGATAGTGCCATCGCAAAATTTATTCAAAAAAAGGGTGAAGGTATTCATCATATTGCCTTTGAGGTAAAAGATATTGTGGCGGAGATGGCGCGCCTGAAGCAGGAAGGTTTTGTACTGCTGAACGAGCTCCCTAAAAAAGGAGCCGACAATAAGCTGGTCTGCTTTGTGCACCCTAAAAGTGCCAATGGTGTGTTGGTGGAATTAACGCAGGAGATAAAAGGGGAGGAGTAGCTTTTACGCTTAATCAGGTTATTTTTAAGTATAGGGTGCTTCTTAGCAGCAACTTTTCACCCGATTCATTTTAACCTCACCCACTTTTGTCATCCTGCCAGAATCTTGTGGGCGAGAGGCATCAGCAAAGGCCACTGGCTTTATGGTCTAAGTTCGCATAATAGCTTTTACTGCTGTGACAGCTAGTGAAGCTGTTTCATAGCTGAGGTCTTTGTTCTTTTTATCTTGATACAAAAAGAACCAAAAAAATCAAGACAATTTTGAACTCGCTGAACGCTCAGACAAAAAATTGTCATTGGGTGCACCTGGCAGAGGTCTTCCCTCTGTAGCTGCCTGCAGCAGTACAGTACTAAAAAATAGGAAGCTACCATTCCATCATGCCCTTCCGAAAGGAATTGAGATCGCTTAATAGACCTCGCAGCGTGCGCAGCTCCTGCGAGCGTCTCCTGAAATAGCCTCTCCATATTATCTGGTTTTGATTTTAGCTTAATTCTCAATTCCTCTAATAAAAACAGCCTTCCAGAGGTATACTTACATAATTTGGCTAAGGCCCTTATACGTTCGCTAGTGCGAGCTTGTAGCTCGTACTTCCTTTTCAATTATTTATCGGCTTGAGTGATACCAAATTATTAAAAGTTCATTCTTTACATTCTTTAGTTAAAAGAAACAAGGTACGAACTACAAGCTCGCACCAGCGATGAGAAAAAAACATTTTCTCTGTCATCTATTTAATACCTACCCAAAGCAACCATTTAAAAATTAAACTATTTTCAATCAACAACTAACAACTCAAATTATTCTAATGAAAATGCCCTTCCAGAGCTAAACTGGCTTAAAATTGCCAAGGCTTTATTATCTGAAACTCATTCTTATCAGGCTTAGACCCTTGACTCAAAATAGCTGATTTACCTTCCGAAGGCCAATTTCATTAGAATAATTTGCAATTGCCTCATTAAAACTCCAGCCTGTAACTCGCAAACGGAATCAGGGTGAGCTGGTATTTCTTTACCAGTTCCTTTTTGTTGGTGTCGTAGTAGGTGTAGGCCAGGTTTTTCTGGTTGGTGGTGTTCTGAAGGTCAAGGGAGATGGTGCGGGTATAGCCCTGCTTGTTTTTACGGAAGCTGATGCGGGTGTCGAGGCGGAAGTAGTCGGGCATTTTTTCGCTGAAAGCAAGGCTCTCCTGGTACACGGTTCTACCTGCTGCCTCAGAGCGGGCCACATCGATAGGCGTTTGCCGCAGTCCTCCCAGCCACAGCACGCGGGCATTTATGTTGAAGCTTCTGGCTGCATCGCGTTTTTGTTTCTGGCCAAACTCTTTACCGGTGGTGAGGGTAA
Organism: Pontibacter qinzhouensis; assembly: GCF_008017455.1. Taxonomy (GTDB): domain Bacteria; phylum Bacteroidota; class Bacteroidia; order Cytophagales; family Hymenobacteraceae; genus Pontibacter; species Pontibacter qinzhouensis. Next base: position 51,339 of record NZ_VRTY01000023.1, read on the forward strand.
AGGTGTAGTTGCCGTTAAATTGCGTGTCGCGCCAGGTGTTGTCGAGGTTCTGGTAAAGCGAGTTGTACACACTGCCAGTTGCCAGCGCATAAAAGCCTCTCTCCAGTAACCGCTCCGCCGATACCTCCACGCCATAGTTCCGGCCTTTGCCCTGGTTCACCAGCTGATCCGGCACAAAAAACTCCAGCTGGTTCAGAGAGCTGTAGGTAGAGGCGCTGTTGCTACTGATGGGCACGTTATACAGCTCCTGCCAGTACAAAGCCGTTTTAAACAGATACTGGTCTTTAAAAGCTGTGTTCTGCTCCAGCGTGTAGTGGTCTGCCTTCAGAAAATCGAGGTTCCGGTTGCTGGCTAAAGTCAGCGACTGGAAACTCGGCAATTGGCTGTGCCGGCCATAGGCGAAGCTGATGTTCTGGTCCTGGCGGTAGCTCCATTTAAGCGATGCGCGTGGCTCTAGCGAAGAAATATTGTTGAAGGAGAAGGTACTGTAATGCAGCCCGTAGTTTAGCGTGAGCGCCTGCGACAGAAAGTAAAAGCCGTTCAGGTAAGGCTGCAGCAACAGTCCACTTATGTTGCCTTCGTTATAGTTAAGGATGATCCCGCTAATGTCGGCTGGCCGTTCGTAGCTACGGTTGCTGAAGTAAATGTGGTTAGCCGTAATACCCGGCTGAAACAAATGCCTGCCTGTACGGAGGCTGCCGTAGGTATGAAAGGAGTGCCGTTGGGTATTTATCTGATCGAACTCAATTTCCTGTTTTGCAAAATCACTGAAAAGATATTCACCAGTTCTGCCGGTTGTTAAACCCGACAGCGCATAAGCCGACCTGATGGAGAAGCTGGGGGAGAGCTTAATTTGGTGCGTGATGCCCAGCGCGCCCATATCGTTATAAAAGTCGATGTCGTTGCGGTCTTTCTGGTAAATCCATTGGGTGGTGTCGCGTTGTGCCTCGAAGCGGGTAATGCTTTTACCGCCCATCCCGAAAATAGTAAAGTCACCGGCCCTTTTAGTCGGCAGCGATACATTAAAAGACAAATCCTGAAAATTTATTTCTTCGTCGCCAAGCGGTACGCCCATAGCACCCAGCAAACCGATGGTGGAGTAGCGGTAGTTCACCAGGTACGAGCCTTCGTAGCCTTTGGCAATGGGGCCTTCAGTGGCCAGGTCTATGCCAATCAGGCTGAGTTGAAAGGTATGTTCGCGCTTCTGGTTGTTGCCCTTCCGGAGGCGCATGTCGAACACGCCGCTAAGTGCATTGCCATAACCCGCCGGAAAAGCGCCATTCAGGAACCGCGAGTTGGCGAGCAGCTGCGTGCTGAGAATATTAACGCCACCTCCGTTCTGAGTGGGCCTGTCGGAGGCTGTGCCGGCATTGGTCAGGTGGTTCGGGTTTACAATGTCGAGGCCCTCCAGGCGCCAGAGCAGGTTGTTGGGGCTGTTGCCGCGCACGCTGATGTGGTTTGCCTGGTCGTTTGCCGTAACTACTCCCGGAAAAGAGGCAGCCAAACGAGCCGGATCATAAAAAGTGGCAGCATACCGCTGTGTCTGCTCCATGGTAATGGTGCGGGAGTTTATTTCCTGCAGCTCTATTTGCTCACCGGTGCTTACTGTTAGCTCCGGCAGTTGGCGGGCCGTTTCTTCCATCCTGATGTCCAGCACAGTTTCTTTCCCGGCAATGTGCAGCACCTGCACCGTCATGTTCTGGTAGCCGAGGTACGAGATCTGCAGCGTGTGCCGACCAACCGGAACCTCGGGCAGCAGGAACTGACCAGCAGCATTGGTGGTAGTGCCCTGCGGCGATGGCAACGAAATAACCGTAACCGTGGCAGCAGGCAGGGGAGAGGCCGATAGCTGTTCCCGCACCGTACCTCTAATAGTTTGGGTCGGCTGGGCCAGTAGCTGTAACGACACTAAAAGAAACGTAACAATGAGTAATATTTTCTGCATATAATAAATTCGTAAAAGCCTGTTTCTGGTAATTTAAGTTGTGCGGTAGCAACTAGTTTTTTATTTCTACTGCTCCACTTTTTGTCATCCTGGAAGGATCTTGTGGGCAAGAGCCATTAGCAAACGCTATTAGCTTTTTAGTCTAAGTTCGCATAGCTGCTGCTAAGGTGTTAGCTGTAGCTATGTGTTGCATAGCCCAAGTTCTTGTTCTTTTTGTCTTGCTTCAAAAAGAACCAAAAAAATCAAAATCGAAGGCCTCTTCCCCCACTCGCTGAACGCTCAGACAGTTTATTTTCAAGCTGTGCACCTGGCTGCCTTTTCTGCTCTGTTGTGCCCTGTCGCAATACTTTGTGTATGACTACTATCACGTAACACATAATACCAATTTTTCTAATGAAAACATCCTTCCAAAGCTTTATAGTTAAAATTGCCTCAAGGGTCAGGATTACATAGTTAACTGCTTCTAACTTGAACTTGATGATTAAGGTGCTTTCGCAGATCTTTTGGCTTACGAAATAAGGGTAGTACTTTGCGCAATTTTACCGCCTTTGGCTATTAAGTCGGCTTTTGCTTTTTCGAAGCCTTCCGGTGAGATAGGGCGGCAGGCATCTTCAACCAAAATCGTTCGGAAACCTTCTTGCAGAGCATCTTTGGCCGTGAAATACACACAGTAATCGCCGGCGAGTCCAGCCACATACACCTCCTGCACCTCTTTGCCTCGCAGGTAATCGGTGAGGCCGGTGCTTTTTAAGTGGCCATTGTCGTAAAAGCCGCTGTAGCTGTCTACGCCGGGAACCATGCCCTTCCGGAAAATAGCCTCCACCTGCTGCTGCTGCAGTGCTTCCGAAAATTCGGCTCCTGCAGTGCCCTGTACACAATGGTCGGGCCATAGCACCTGCTCCAGCCCCTGTAGCTTTATCAGGTCGAACACCTTTTTGGCGGGGTGCTGCGAAGCGAAGCTTTTGTGGTTGGGCGGGTGCCAGTCTTGCGTTGCCACCACGAGGTCGAAGTGCTGCTGCAACTGGTTGACAATGGGAATTATCTCATCTCCTGCGGGAACTGCCAGGGCTCCACCCGGTAAGAAATCGTTTTGGATATCTATTAAAATAAGGGCTTTCATGTTTGCTGTTTCGTGGTGCTGGCGCAACAGGCAGTTTGCCTTACGCCTCCAGAAAAGCAAAAATAAACAATGGTGCCTATTGTGCCAGCACCTGCACCATTTTAATTACCTCCCGATTTCTGTTCACCGCCTCCGGATTGGTCGTCGTTGCTGATGCCTCTTTTTTTGCGGGCAATATCGCCTTTCAGCTTACCAAACCGGTAGTTAAACGAAATATTGAAACGGCGCATATAGAAATAACTCTCCGACATCTGGTAAAAAGCAGGATCGTTAATTTCAGAGAACCAGCGCCTGTTTTTCTGAAACGGACTGGAGATGGAGCCGGTGATGGTGGCCTTATTGTCTTTCAGGAACTGCTTGCTCAACGAGAAACTATGGTAGGCGTACCCACCCGATCTGCCCTGTAGCATTACCCTGGGCGAGTTCAAACCAAAGTTACCGCTCAGTCGCCAGTTCTTCTCAAACATGTAGCTCGCGTTGCTGTAGAAGTTAGCTGTTAAGCCCGAGTTTCTGATCAGGTTTCCGGCCAGCATGCTTTCCAGTTGCACATAGTTCAGGGTCCCGTTCAGGTTCATGCTCAACTTCTTAAAGAAGGTGGAGTTGCCGCTCAGGTAAAGCCCGGTGGTGCTGTTCTGGCCGATATTGCCAAAGGTGGTGCGGGTAATCCTGTCGTCGCCTAAAGTAGTGTACTGCTGAATGGAGCTGTTGGTGAAGGTGTGGCTCAGGCTGGCATTAATGGAGGAGCCTTTTACAAAGGTATTATAGGCTAAAGTAAATACATTGCTGGTGGCAGGGAGCAGGTACGGGTTCCCAAAGCTTATGTTCGTAGAATCTATTACATTGATGTATGGGTTGATGTACCAAAGGCTTGGCCGCTGGATGCGCTGTGTGTACGAGAGTTTAACCGAGGCCATTCCTTTTAATTTACGCGAAAGCGTAACGTTCGGAATCAGGTTGAAATAATCCTGCTCGGCAAAGGTGCCGGAGGTCTCGAAGTTGGCCGCAACTTTTGTTTGTTCCAGGCGCGCTCCCAGTTTTAAGCCCCAACTGTCTTTGCGGAGGCTCACAGAGGTATAGGCCGCATAAATATCCTGGCTATACTCAAAGCTGTTGCTAAGTGCCGGCACCTCCTCAAAAAAGCCGCTTTCCTGCCTGATGCGGTAATAGTAGTCGCTGCTGTTGTCTCTCAGGATGGCTTTTATGCCGAGTTCCACTGTCTGTTTCTTAATTGGGTGCACATAATCGGCCTGCATTGTTTGCTCCCTCGCTTTACCATCGTTTTCGGTGGTGCTGAAAGAGCTGGTATAGTTCTGAAGTGCCTGGTTGTCGATATCAGCTAAATTACCGTCGCGGCTCGTGTTCAATTTATACGAAAGAGTAAGCAGCTGCTCTTTGTGGCGCTTAAAGGTGTGTTGATAATCAAGGCCTAAGTCGCTCCCGCTCCAATTATACTGGCTGTTAATATTCCGGGAGTAGGCCTGTTCCAGTTGCCCCAGGCTGCTGCGCCAGTCCACATCCAGAAAAGAGAAGTTACTGCCATTGCTCATGTTTGTACTGAAGCTGGCTGTAAGCAGGTTGAGGGTATCCGGCTCGTAACTCAACTCGGTACTCAGGTACTGAAAGGTGCCTTCATTCTGGGTGGTACCTATTTGCTCCAGTTCTGCCAGCGATGCTTCGCGGCGCAGCATATAGCTTCTGTTGGTCGGGTTGCTGTAGTAATTGTTTCCGTAATAAGCCGAAAGGCCGAACTTATTATGCTTCGCCGTTAAGTACCCTCCGGCATTGGCATTCTGCGGACTGCCCAGGCTGCCATTCAGGGAGCCATTGTAGCCGTTAATGCTTTTTTTGTGCGTAATAATATTAATGATGCCTCCTACACCTTCTGCCTCGTACTTGGCTGGCGGATTGGTAATTACTTCTATACTCTTAATGGAGTTGGCAGGCATGCTCTTGAAAACATCTTTGGGGTTGCGCACAAACAGTGAGGAGTTCTTGCCGTTTACCAGCACTCTGTAGCTGCTACTGCCATTCAGCTGGATGTTGTCTTCGGCATCTACCGTGAGTAGAGGTACTTTACGCAGCATATCGAGGGCCGTCATGGTTTGGTTCTCCGGGTCGGCCTCCACATTATAAGTCAGTTTATCGATGTCCTGTACAATCAGCAGCTTTTCGGCAGTTACCTGTACCTCCTTCAGCTGGTTTGCCGATGAACTTATAAAGAGTTTCCCAAGATCTATTTTCTGATGCGCCTCTGTTAGCTCGGCCAGTGGAACCAGCTTATTCTTGAAACCAACCGACGTTAACAGAATTTCATACTTGCCAAACGCCAGGCCTGTAAACTCGAATGCGCCATTATCGCCGGAGAAGGTGCTTTTTAACGGCTGCTCCTTGCCCTGCTCCCGTAACAGCACCGTTACATATGGCTGTGCTGATAAGGTGGCAGAATCCTGAACTATACCTTTAACGGTACCATTGGCAGCCGTAGGTGCTTGCGCTGCCAGTTTAAAAGAAAAGTAAAGGCATAGCAATGCCAGGAGTACTGCGTGTTTCATAGCCGGGTTATTAAAGGTAATTCGATAATATGGTACTTAAAGCAGATATAAGCTTCAGCTTTTGCGCTGCAGTTAAAGCTGGCTTCACACTCTTTTACCACATGATGCTGCTAGGAGGCTTGTGAAAAGTTTTGCCAAAACCCCTCCTACGGACCTTTCGCTTACTAAAACAGAAGGTAAATCATGCTAATAGGTATAAAAATAGTACTGGTAAATGGCCGCTAAGAGGCGGCAGCAAGAGGTAGTTTATTAAATAAGTCAAGGCATTTCGTTCAGGCGTGGGGGAAACAGAAATGGAGCATCAGGCATCATTATATCTTATAAAGTCCTAAAAATATATAATTTCTTTGAGTAAATGTTTAAACTATTATAAAAATTTGTTAAATAATTATTAAATCTATTAAATAGCCTCTTTTAAAATTTTCTTCGAACTAATGTTGATTTAGTGCTAGTAGAACTTTAGTATGAGAAGCAACATGAATTAATATATTAGTGATTAGGAGATTAAAACAAACATTCATTAGTGTTGTTGAGATAAAAGCTTGCCTTAATTCAGAAAAATGTGCTTGTATTATTTTGTGGAGTAAGAAATAATAAAAGGACAGGCACCTCCGATGCACCTTCAGCTGCTTACTGCCACCTTCACCTCATAAGGAATAGTAGCAGAAGACTTAGCTCGAATTATTTAAATAAAAAAGCCCTTCCAAAGCCATAAAGCATGAAAAGGGTCAAGGGTAGGGGAGAAAAAGAAAGAGCCGCTCTGGTAGAAGCGGCTCTTGGTGTATTAGTTGTTGCTTTGCGGTAGTGGTGGCGTACCTTGTGGTTTGGCTTCGCCAGATGGCTTCCGGTTGCGATTTTTGTTCCTGTTTCGGTTACGATTCGGATTTTCTCCGGCTGCCTGACCTTCAGTCCGTGGTAGGCGGTCGGATGGGGTGTGCGTAGCAGTTTTGGCAGCTGGCTTCGGATCACCGGCTTTGTGCGGAGGCCTGCCCCCTGACCTGGCTGGCTTACCAGACCGGCTGTTGTTGCGGTTGCCACCACCCTGGCCACCTCTGCCATTTTTGCTGCCGTGCTTGTTATCGAAGCGGCGGGTGGGGTCAAAGGCTGGACCTTCGCCGAGTGCTTCTGGTAAAGGCAGCTTTGGTAGCTCACGCTCTATCAGTTGCTCCACCTTGCGCACGCGGTACATATCATTTTCGTTCACGAAGGTAATGGCCATACCGGTAGAGGCTGCACGTGCTGTACGACCTACACGGTGCACATAATCTTCGGCATCCTGGGGCATGTCAAAGTTAATAACATGGCTCAGACTGTCAATATCAATGCCTCTCGATAAGATATCGGTTGCCACAATAATGCGCAGTTGGCGGTTCTTAAAGCTTTGCAGCACTTTCTCACGCTCGTCCTGCTCCAGGTCCGACTGGATACCAGCCGCCTCAAAGCCCATTTTCTGGATAGAGCGAACGATCTGGTTTACGTTTGATTTCCGGGAAGTGAATACAATCATGCTGTGCACTTCGAGGTCGTTGAGCAGGTGCTCCAGCAAAGGCAGTTTCTGGTTGTCGTAGGTTAAGTACAGGCGCTGGTCTATGCCTTCGGCTGGCTTCGAAATGGCCAGGTTAATTTCTGATGGGTTCTGGAGTATCTGCTTCGACAAATCCCGGATTTTACGTGGCATAGTAGCCGAAAAGAGCAGTGTCTGGCGCTTTACAGGCAATTGGCGCACGATCTTCAGGATGTCATCCATAAAACCCATGTCCATCATTTTGTCTGCTTCGTCGAGTACCAGGTACTCCAGCTGGTCGAGGCGCACGTAACCCATGGCCATATGCGACATCAGGCGACCAGGCGTGGCAATAATAATATCGGCGCCGCTGGTGAGGGCTCTTTTCTGCTGCTCCCACTCATCGCCTTTGTTGCCGCCATAAATAGCAATGGAGCTAACGGGGGCAAAGTAGCCGAGGCCTTCTACCTGCTCGTCTATCTGCTTGGCCAACTCGCGGGTAGGCACCAGAATAAGGGTGCTGGTATAAGGGTAGTTCGCATGCGAAATTCTATCAATAAGAGGCAGCAGGTACGCTGCCGTTTTGCCGGTACCTGTCTGGGCGCAGGCAATCATGTCTTTGCCCTCTATAATAAGAGGTATAGCCTGCTGCTGCACAGGAGTAGGGTTGTTATACCCCATCGATTCAATACCTGTTAGTACGTCGTCGTGTAAGTTAAAAGAACGGAAGTCCAAAATATAAATAAATTTAATGATCTGATCTCGTGCTGCATCTGCAGCAGGTTATTGGAATGTAAATATACGAAAATTACTTTACGGTTTTCGTGACCCGGCAAAAGCACCTGAACACAAGCTTATTTATTGGTTACTGGGCCTGCACAATCTGGTAAAAACTGTTTTGTTCTCTGTTTCCCGGGCAGCATGTTGTGCCTACGTAAACTAGGAAAGTGCCTTCTTATTTACAATAAGCAAATTTAGCAGCATATAGTTGCAGCCAGTGAGTATAAAACTAGATGCACGAGGTAGTATGCCCGTTCAAATACAATTTAAATGGAAGTCGCCGGAGCTTATTTATAGGGCCTGAAGTGGCTATAATATTAAATATCTGTTTTTTATATATAAATTTTTTTATATGCTTGTTCGAAAAATTCAATTGTGTTGTAACATCTTCTGCTATGGGGGCGTAAAGTGTATCATTGTTGGCAAGTGCAGCAGTATGCCATCATTTACTTTTATTACATAAAGCCATGAAAAAAATTATACTTGAATCACCGAATTTATCGTTATTGATAGGCGTTAACATTATAAACGCGATCTTCTTTTTTGTACTATAACCCTCAGTTAAACATATAAAGGCTTATTAAGGCAGTTGTGCAGGTCGCACAGCTGCCTTTTTTTATGCCCTTACCTGAAAAATGTTTATTTCGTTTTTCGTACAGATTTTCCACCTGAAACAAAAGAAGTGCATTTATGTCAGGACATAGTAAATGGTCGAAGATAAAACGTCAGAAAGGAGCTACAGACGCTAAGCGCTCCAAAATTTTTACCAGGCTGATAAAAGAAATTACCGTAGCCGTAAAAGAGGGCGGGCCTGACCCGGCTGGCAACCCCCGCCTGCGCCTAGCGATACAGACGAGCAAGGCCGCCAACATGCCCAAAGACAATATAGAGCGCGCCATAAAAAAAGGAGAAGGCACAGAAGGGCAGTATACTGAAGTGAGTTACGAAGGATATGCCTCTAACGGAGTGGCCGTGTTTGTAGAGTGCTTAACCGATAATATTAACCGCACGGTGCAGAACGTACGCACCATCTTCAATAGGAACAACGGCAGCCTGGGTACCAACGGTTCCCTCGAATTTATTTTTGATAGAAAAGGTGTGTTTGTGATCCGAAAAGGGGAGGAGCCGCTAGAGGAGGACGACCTGACGCTGGAACTGATCGATGCCGGTGCCGATGAGGTGATTTTTGAGGAGGAATATATTACGGTGTATTGCGCCATGGAAGACTTCGGCTCGTTGCAAAAGAAGGTGGAAGAGCTGCACCTGGAGCTCGAAACGGCAGAGCTGGAGCGCATACCCCACACCACTGTAACGGTGCACGACCTGGAGGCGCTCCGAAAAATACTCAAATTTATAAATGCCCTGGAAGACGATGACGACGTGCAGAAAATGTACCACAACCTGGAGCTGAATGAGGAGCTGATAGAGCAGCTAGGCTGATAGCCCGGTGCTGCCTTGAATGGTTTGAGAAGTACCTGCAACTGCTCGTTAACAGCCTGTAAGAAAGATAGTTTGCCCTTGACCCATTTTGGTGCTATACCCCTTCAGAAGACCTTTTTCATTAGAATAATTTGCCCAAAGCCGCAAATGGCCAACGGTTAGAAACCAGCGATGCAATGGGCTTACTTGGTGCTGCTGCTACTGCTGGAGATAAGGATTTGCAATAACCATTTCCATAATATATCGGTAAAAACAGTATTCTTCAATCGGGTTACATCAGAAAAATATGGAAGTAGACAGATTAGGTGATATAATAAATGGCTTGGAACAGAAGTCAATTACCAAACAAGCCATATATCGAAATACAAAACAAACATTTGATCGGCTAAAGCTGATTTCGGTAGATGTGGTAGAGGAGCTGACGGAACGAATTACCAGGCAAAATGCTGAAGTTGTAATTGAATATAAAGAGATTAGTGCGCATGAGTTTCATATTAAATTTTCTGGCGATCTGCTCGTGTTTGTGATGCACTCCAACATCATTACCTTTCCCGACGATTATGAGATCATGCGGAATAAGTATGTGGATAAAGACTTCAGGCGCAGGTTTTTTGGGCATATTATGGCCTATAACTTTATGGCCGACACACTAAAATATAACAGGCTCGATGACCCCGGCTACCTGATCGGGAGGATGCTGGTCAACATCGAGAATCATTTTATGATAGAGGGTGTGAAGCAGATGGACCTGTCGTATGACCATATTGCAAAAAACCGAATTACAGACAAAGTGCTCCGTATAATTGTGGAAAGCGCCATTATTGCCTCTATCAACAACGACCTGATGGGCCAGCCAGTAAGCGACATCGAGAAAATTACCTATAAACATAAACTGGAGAACCTGCACCTGTCGCGCACGAGCAAAGTCGGATTTATAATGAACCATGAACTAACGCATTAATGCAATTTTGGGGATTTGATGATTTGAATTTGATGATTTGAATTTGATGATTTGAATTTGATGATTTGAAGATGATAATAAACGTCGCTTCAATCGGTATTGAACTGCAGGTGTGTAAGTTTTTCAATGATTTTTGCTTCAAATTCTGCTAAAACGAGCCGGCAGGTAAAGGCAGTGCAGCACAATGAGTGCCTCTGCCTTTACCTGCCGGTTTAACTTGTTAAGAGTGCTAAGGAGTTATACTAGCTCCGACAGCTCCAGCCATCGGAATTCTTTTTCCTCCAGCTGCTCGTTTATTTTCTCCAACTCGGTGGCCCAGCTGCTCAGTTGTTCGTGGTCGGTGGTGGAGCCGCCATTCATCAGGCCTATTATTTCCGTTTTGCGGGCTTCGAGGTTCGCTATTTCTTTCTCCAGCTTCTCGTACTCTTTTTTCTCATTAAAAGTAGCCTTGCGCTTGTCGGGGGCAGGAGCCTGTGCTTTAACAGGTTCTGCAGGTGCGGCCACAGGCGCTGGTTTTGGTGCTGGTTCCTGGGTCTCCTGGTCTTTTAGCCACTCGCGGTAATCGGTGTAGTTGCCCGGGAAGTTCCTGATCTGGCCTTCGCCCTCAAACACGAACAGGTGCTCCACCAGTCTATCCATAAAATAACGGTCGTGCGACACAATTAGCATGCAGCCTCCAAAGTTCAGCAGAAAGTCTTCCAGAATATTGAGCGTGATAATGTCGAGGTCATTGGTCGGCTCATCCAGAATCAGGAAGTTCGGGTTCTGGATGAGCACGCGCAAGAGCTGGAGTCGCCGTTTTTCGCCACCGCTCAGCTTGCTTACAAACGTATACTGCTGGGGCGGAGCGAACTGGAAGTGCTGCAGAAACTGACTGGCAGTTATGACCTCGCCATTTGCCATTTCCACTACTTCTGCAATGTCTTTTACAATATCTATTACGCGCTGGTCTTCTTTAAACGTAAGCTCGTTTTGGGTGTAGTAACCGAAAACAGTTGTCTGGCCGGCATCTATGGTGCCGCTGTCGGGTAACAGTTTGCCCGTGAGCATGTTCAGGAACGTAGATTTGCCGGCACCGTTGGGGCCAACCACGCCAATACGGTCTTTCTTCTTAAAAACATAAGAAAACTCGTCTACAATTACTTTGTCGCCAAAACTTTTCGAGATGTGGTCTACCTCTATAATCTTGCCGCCCTGGCGCGTGGTCTTTACCGAAAGCTCCAGTTGCGGGCCCGCTACTTTTTTGGCAGCTTTCTCTTTAAGTTCTTCAAAGGCATCAACGCGGTATTTCGCTTTTGTTCCACGTGCTTTTGGCTGCCGGCGAATCCAGTCGAGTTCTTTGCGCATCAGGTTGCGGGCCTTTTCGGTTTCGGCTGCGGAAGCCTCCTCACGTTCGGCTTTTTTCTCTACAAAATAGCTGTAGTTGCCTTTGTAGCTGTAGAGGCTGCCACCATCGAGTTCTGCCACTTCGTTTGCCACTTTGTCCAGAAAGTAGCGGTCGTGGGTTACCATCAGCAGGGTAGTGTTTTGGGTAGAGAGCAGGTTCTCGAGCCACTCAATGGTGTCGAGGTCGAGGTGGTTGGTTGGTTCGTCGAGTATAAGCAGGTCGGGCTCCTCTATAAGTACGCGCGCCATGGCTACGCGCTTGCGTTGCCCACCCGAAAGCGACTTAATATATTGGTCGAGGTTGTTGATGCCTAGTTTCGACAGAATCTGCTTTACCCGCACTTCAAAATCCCAGGCCTGGAGCTCGTCCATACTCTCCATTAGCTTTTGCATGGTGTTGGCGCTAGTGTCGGGGTTGGCAATAGCTGCTTCGTAGTCTCTTATCACATCGAGTACATCGCTCTGCCCCGAAAATATGGATTGCTGCACCGTTAGCTCCTCGTTAAACTCAGGGTTCTGGCCCAGGTAACTTACGGTTATGCCTTTGCGGGTGCTCACGTTGCCCTCATCAGGAGGTAGTTTGCCTGCCAAAATGTTAAGCAAAGTGGTTTTGCCCGAGCCATTTACGCCTACCAGGGCAATGCGCTGGCCCTGGTTTATGCCAAAGTTCTGATTTTTGAACAACCAGCGGTCGCCAAAGCTTTTAGAGAGGTTTTCTGCAGATAAATAATTCATGTTGCAAATTTACGTATTTCTGTGGTTAGGGGCCTATAAATTAAAAGCAGGCTGATGCTACATCAGCCTGCTTTTATTTTATAGGATCTGTTACAACGACTATCTTAGTGGGTCGTCGTGCACATTATGGGAGCGGAATGCCCTGCTTGGCACCCGGTGAGTTGTTAACGATGCTAAAATAGAGAACACACCAAATATGACGTGCGGTGTGTACACATGGTCTGCAAAACCAAATAACCAAGGCGAGACGGCAAGTATAACACCAATACCAAAATCCATCATCAGGTGCGACTGCATTGGTATTTTCTTTATCAGGCCGAGTTCGAAATCGGTTAAAATGGTCTGCAACAGCACCCCCAAACCTATGACAACAGGTACCCAGGTTTCTGCGCCACCGGCAGCAAAATTAAACAGCCACGGCGAAGCGATGAGCAACAGCCCAACAACATAATCTAGAATCCCATGAAATCGGGTTGGAATAAATCGCATAGTTTCCTCCTTTCAGTTTGTTTCAGGCTACGTTATACGAGACCAGACTTCAGGCGGTTTAGGATATAATAGTATTTTTGCTGTATTTCTGTATAGATACAACTACTGTTTTTGCTATGTAGTCGTGCAGTACTTGCTTGCGTCTTTCATTGATAATCAACAAAAATCCGATTAATACAGGTGCCGCCAATACTACTTTAACTATATAGCGAATATTGGATTTGGCTAAGTTTAATGGTTTGCCGTGTAAATCGGTTACTTGCAGCCCCAGCACAAACTTGCCAATAGTTGCCTGCCTGGGCGAGGCCTCCAGTAACGTGTAATAGAGCCAATGAGCCAGCAGGAAATACGGTGTTATAAACAATTTTTCCACTACTTCAGCCACCATGCCTACCTGAAAATTGCTCTGCAGGTTGCCCAGGCTCCAGCTAGGTAGCGCATGTTGTTGATTTGTGATAGAATAAAAGATAAGCGAATAAAAGAAAACAAGTAAAATAGAATCGATAAGAAAAGCCACAAATCGGATGGTCTGGTCTCCGTACAGCGATGACCGCTGTATAACAGGGGTAGGGGTAAGCTGAACTCGTAACATAAGGGTTAAGTTTGAAAAGGTGTAGGTTTGGTGTGCAGGCACGAAAGAGAGCTTTCGTGTAAGTTCAGGGTAACTCATGCTGTGGCTTGTGGGCAAGCGTAAAGAGCAGCAGGCGGGTAGGTGGTGTTTCTAAAACAAAATATAAAATGGTATGCGGTACTTAACTAAACGATTGCAACATACAACGATATTTTGTGATCTTCTATATAAAACCAGATTTTTTAAAATAAAATTCATAAAAATTCTTTTCTTAGTGAAGGTGCAAAAATGGGGCGTGAACAGGCTGTTTCTCTTAATTTAGCTAACTTTGCGCTATACAAGTATGCATATGAAAGAGCAACCTGTTGGGGTTTTTGATAGTGGTATAGGCGGACTAACTGTGGCACAGGCTATTACACAAGTGCTGCCCCTGGAGCAGATCATTTATTTTGGCGATACAGCCCATTTGCCTTACGGCGACAAGTCTACGGCTGCTATACAGGCTTATGCCGTTAAAATCTGCGATTTGCTGATAAAGCAGCGCTGCAAGGTTATTTTAATTGCCTGCAACTCTGCCTCAGCTGCTGCCTACGAACTGGTAAAGGAGTATGTGGGCAGCAAAGCCAAGGTGCTCAATGTTATAGACCCTACTATTGCCTATGTTAGCGAGCGGTACCCAAACCGATCGGTTGGCCTTATCGGAACAAAACAAACAGTTAATTCTGATGTTTACCGGCGTAAATTAGACGAATTGGAGGCTGGCATCGTTCTAAAGTCGGTGGCAACGCCGTTGTTGGCTCCCATGATAGAAGAAGGTTTTTTTAATGACTCTATTTCGGAGAGCGTTATTAACACCTATCTCTCAGATCAGGAACTGGAGCATGTAGAAGCTCTTATTCTGGCGTGCACGCATTATCCGCTTATAAAAAACCAGATTGAGCGCTTTTTCGAAGGAAGAGTTGATGTGCTGGATGCGAGCCAGATTGTTGCCCAACACGTAAAAGCGTACCTGCAGCAAAGTGGGCTGGCAGCAGAGAAGCTTACCGGCGACCATAAATTCTACGTATCAGATTTTACGCGCTCCTTCGAAGAATCGACCCGTATTTTCTTTAAGCGGCAGGTGCACCTGGAGAGCTTTCCGCTGTGGGAATGAGCTTATAAGTTAAAGGATTTGAAAGAGGGTTTTCAGAAGGAATGAAAGTCGGGTGCTGCATTTCGACTTTAACAGGGGAAGGGTTGAGCAGTGTTCTGCTGCTTTAAATTACCTTTTTAAACTGCCAGCCAACCTTTATTTACCGTAAAAATAGTTAGCTTGTAACAGTAGAAGCAAAAAGAGATGAAGAAACGATATTTAACCATTGGCGATTTTAAGCGCAACGCCTTTATTATGGCTGCTGCTGCCTGTATGGGCTTAACCAGCTGCGACACCAACACCCGCAGTAACAACGAGTGGAACAGTGGAGAGGAAGTAGCCACGCCAGATGGCATTGTGACGGAACTTACAGAAGAAGCCCCCGACCAATGGAAAATTACCGATGAGCGCACCACCACCCCCAACAATAGTATGGCTATACTGAAGTACCAGGATGGGCGCATAGATACACTGCAGGGCGTGGCGCTGCAGAACCGTATGCAGGAAGTGGCAAAGAACCAGGGCACCTACCAATCAGGTGGTTTCGGGCTGGGCAGTGTGCTGTGGTGGAGCGGTATGGGCATGATGGCTGGCCGCATGATGGCCCCGCGCGCTACCTATTACGCAAACCCAGGCGTGATGAACCGCACCGAAGCCTGGCGCCAGAATGTGCAGACTTACCGGCAGCGTGCCACGGCTCCAGCTGCGGGCCGAAGTGGTTTCTTTAAGGGGCGTAGCAGCGGTGCCGGCTCCTGATTTTGCAGCTTGTCCGGCAGAGAGGCTTGGTGCTATAAATCAGATTATTTAAATGAAAACGCCCTTCCAAAGCTTTTTAGCCTGAAAAGCGCCAAGGGGTGAGAGTGCCTTGCCCTAAAAACGGTGCGGCATCTTTATACAATAAAACAGATTAAATGTGCAGTATGCTGAGTAGCAACAGAATGAACATCAAAGTAGAGACTCATAAAGGCGATGTTGACAAGGCTGTTCGCGGTTTAGGCTGGGAGTGGTGTGTGGAAGATGGTTGTGCCAACTATGTGCCCGGTGAGGCAGTAGTAGTAGCCGAAGACGAAGCAGATTATCTGCTCGAAGCTGCCAACAGCCTGTATAACATGATGGTGGAGGCAGTGCCCGACGACCTGCCAGATGCTTTTCTGAAGGTGCTTGGTATTCCGGAGAAACTGTGGCGGCTGGTGCGCCAGTCGTGGAACGATGACCGGCACTGGCACCTTTACGGCCGTTTCGACCTGGTGCAGACGCCTGAGGGGCCAAAACTGCTGGAGTTTAACGCCGATACGGCAACCTCTATTCCGGAAACGGCGGTGGTGCAATGGGCCAGCCTGGCAGCAGCCGGTAAAAACGATGCAAAACAATATTCTGGTTTATACGAGGCCCTGGTGGAGCAGTTTAAGTCGTGGCGCATGCTCAACGACGACTTGCCGGCTGCCTTGCTGCTGACTTACCTCGGCGAAAGTGCCGAAGACGAAACAAACTGTGCGGTGCTGGCCCAGGCTGCCACAGAGGCCGGTTTTGAGGCACACCTTTGCCCTATCGAAAATGTATCTGTTTCGACTGAGGGTGTAGACAAAGGAATCTGGGCGCAGGTAGGAGCGGAGCAGTGGCAGCAATTTCAGTTTCTGTTTAAGCTGTTGCCATGGGAGCAGCTGGCCTGGGAGGAGCCGGAGTTGCTCGAAAGCCTGACACAGCTTTCCCGAACCCGTTCGGTTGTTATCGCAAACCCGGCTTATACCTTATTGTTTCAGAGCAAAGGCATGCTGGCCTGGCTCTGGAAGGCTTACCCATATCACCCACTGCTGCTGGAAGCAGACCTGGAGCCTTTATCCGGGAAATATATTCGGAAGCCTTATTTCGGACGCGAGGGCCAGAGCCTGGAGGTCGTCGACACCAGGCGCATCCTCAAAACCAACGGTGAATACGACAACCAGCAGCAGGTATACCAGCGGTGGTGCGACCTGCCGCAAGATGCAGCTGGTTACCAATACCAGGCGGGTGTATTTTGGGCTGGTGAGGGTTGCGCCATCGGGTATCGGCGAGAGAAAGGTATTATAACGAACCTCTCGCAGTTTGTGCCGCACCTGGTAGGCTAAGAGCCTGAACTGCTGCTGCGGAAAATCAAATTATTTGAATGAAAACTGCCTCCCAAAGCTTTTTTCAGATTTTTCTGCCAGGGGTAAGCGCTATTGCGCCTGCTTTGTTCATTTTTTCTGCAGCTGCCTTACTGTTTCTGAAGCAGCTGCACCCGCTCCTTCTGCTTTGTCAGGTCTGACCCTTGACAAAGTTTACCAGAAATTCCTTCTGAAGGGTCTTTTTGTTTAAATAATTGGCCCTCCCTATTTACCAATCCTAATCTGGGCAAATACCGAAGCCTTTCCTTTCTCCCAACGAGTTTCAAAATATTTCCATTCTACTGCTTTTATGCAGTTTCTTTTTGGGAAAATAAGGACCAAAATGGGATAATGGGGGCTTGGGATTGATGGATCGAGCTAGTGTCACATAAAAATTCTTTATTTACTAGTAACAGCTTGGGTCGCAATAACAAAGGCTCAATGGTTGTTTGTACTGTTCTTAGGCATTTCGTAAGAGATGTGATGTTAAAAAGAAAAAATTTAACAGTAATTTAATTTTTCTCCCGCAGCAGCAGCTAAACAGGCACGGTTTTATAGAATCATTTTAGGAAATACTTATTTATAGCTATTGAGTTTTGCAGATATAATTTTTGTATTTCAAGAAAATAATAGTATTATTATATAAAAAATAAGTTAATTGCAGGCTGTTGGTTTGTTTCAAAATGACACAAACTTAATCTTCTTTTAGCTAATGCTGTTCTTAAAGCTTTTAGTCTGTTTAGGAGGCTGTCAGAAAATATTTTGCACCATTAATTCATTTTATGTCAGGATTACCAGAAAATAAGTGGGAGATAAGCAGCCGGACCAGCTATTGGGGCTCGGGCCTGAAAGAAATGTGGGGGTACAGGTACTTAATACGAAGTTTGGTGCGCCGCGATTTCCTGCTAAACTACCAGCAAACAATGCTTGGCCCCGTCTGGATTCTGATTCAGCCTATCATGACGCTGGTGACCTATGTGCTGGTGTTCGGTAAAATGGTGGGTATTGCCACTGGTTCTATTCCGCCTGTCTTGTTTTATTTTTCGGGTATTGTGCTCTGGAACTTCTTCAACGACAGCTTTACCGGCACATCGGGCACTTTTAAAGACAATGCTCATATTTTCAGTAAAGTATACTTCCCTCGAATTATCATGCCGCTCTCGGTTATCAGCACTCATTTTCTGCGGTTCCTGATGCAGTTGGTGCTGCTTGTGCTGCTCATGGTGTACTATTGGCTGTTTCTGGAAGCACCTCTGTTGGTAACTCCTTGGCTCTTGTTGGTGCCGGGTATCATATTAATTATTGGTACCA
>NZ_VRTY01000024.1 GCF_008017455.1 Pontibacter qinzhouensis
GAAAGTTTGCCTCTATGTCGCCTTTTATAACGTTGTGGAGGTTAGCCTTCTCCTGTAGTATCTTGAACTTGGTATAGCAGAGCGTGCGTAACTTATCTTCAGCCGACTCCAGTTTGTCTACTTCCTGCTTTACACTACAGAAAACATCTTCAATTTCGCGGCAGACTACTTCATCAAAAATCTCGTCTTTGCTCTTGTAATAGTAGTAGAGGGTGCTTTTTCCTTTTCCGGCAGCCTTGGCGATGTCCTCCATGGTAGTTTTGGTACAGCCATATTGCCTGAAAAGCTTTTGCGCTTCTTTCAGTATCTCCTGCTTTACAAGTTCATCCTTTTCACTCATACCCTTCTAGACCGAAATCGTTTTCTGGTCCAAAGATAAAGATTAAATTTAGATTAAGCTTTATTTCGGTCTTTTTTTTACCGAACCCTTGGCAACTTTTTTCTAAAATTGCTTCTGGAGGCCATTTTCATTTGAATAATTGACCTGCTGATCAGCTTTATAGGCTGCGTCTTACCTTTTAGGTATCATAAAATGCCAGACCCTGAAAAATACGGCACACATAGCATAATTCACGACACTCGGTTTTCATGATTTATATGCATAGTTTATCAGACGTAAGAAGCCGGATATTTACCTGCTACACAGGGCTTCTTTCAGATTTAAAAGATGAACAGGTTACAGCCATGCCTATAGCTGCATGCTTTTCGCCTACAAGATCTGAAGTTAACCATAAAACAATTTATCATCCAACAGCGAACTAGCAGCAATTATTTAAATAAAAATGCCCTTCAGAAGGTATTTAATAGATTTTTTGTCAAGGGTATGAAGTGGCTTGCGAACAGAGAAACCTTACGACACACAAAACTGCCACCCAGACAAGACCTTGATTTTCTAATAGCTCAGGAAAGGTCTCGTCCAGATGGCAGACAGTAAAAGATAGTATTTACCTTTTAGTTTTTAAACAAGTGTGCTCGTTGCATTACCTGGTAACATGTTTCTTTCTGTAGGCTAAGTAATACACCTGCGGAAGCACAATCAGGGAAAGCACCATACAGATCATTAAGCCACCTACTATCATAATAGCCAGTGGTTTTTGTATTTCGGAGCCCATGCCTGTGGAGAGTGCCGCTGGCAGAAGCCCGGCAGAGCCCATAATCGCAATCATAAACACAGGCCTGATACGGCTGAACACACCTTCTGAAATTGCCTGTTGCAGTGGCAGGCCCTTCCGCAGATAATCTTTCATAACGGCAATTAATATGATGCCATCTATGGTGCCTACGCCAAACAAGATAATAAACCCGATACCAGCCGATATGCCAAAGGTAGTGCCGGTAAGCCACAACGACAGGAACCCGCCTATAAAGGCAAACGGAATGGTTAACAATGAGATGAGCGTATCTTTTAAGCTGCCGAAATTTACGTAGAGCAGGAAAAAGATCATCAGTAGCGAAATAGGCACAATGTAACTGAGCCGCTTTGTCGCCCTTTCTTTGTTCTCGAACTCACCTGCCCACGAAAGGCGGTAACTCTCCGGCAGCTGCACCTGCGCTTCTACTTTGCGTTGCGCCTCTACTACCGTACTGCCCAGGTCGCGCCCCCTGATAGAGAAACCCACCGCAATATAGCGGCTGCTGCCTTCGCGGTAGATAAAGGCTGGCCCGGTAAAGGAGCCCACATCGGCTATTTCGTACAACGGAATCATAGAACCGCTGTTGGCCGGCACCAGAATATTCCGGATCTCTGCTTCTGACTTCCTGAAAGGCTCCGCATACCGGATACGCACATCAAAAATGCGTTCGTCTTCATAAAAGGAAGTAGCTGCCTTCCCGCCAATCGCCATTTCAATAACGGCTTGTGCATCGGCCATACTTACGCCGTATCGTGCCATGCGGGTTTCCTCTAGTTTAATCCGGAGTTCGGGCAAGCCGATGTTCCGGTAAAT
Source organism: Pontibacter qinzhouensis (assembly GCF_008017455.1). Classification (GTDB taxonomy): domain Bacteria; phylum Bacteroidota; class Bacteroidia; order Cytophagales; family Hymenobacteraceae; genus Pontibacter; species Pontibacter qinzhouensis. The sequence continues at coordinate 1,947 of NZ_VRTY01000024.1, forward strand.
AGTCAGGTCTTGTATGCCCTCTACATCTTTAATGGCCTCTGCTACCTGGTCTGCGGCACTCTCCAGCTGAAACAGGTCATCTCCGAACACCTTCACCACCAGCGAGCTCTTCACACCCGACACGTACTCCTCCACATTATCCATGATAGGTTGGCTAAAACCAAACGTGATGCCGGGGTAAACTCCCAGCGATTGCTCCATTTCGGTTAGCAGCTCTGCTTTAGATACAGGACGCGACCAGTCGCCTTCATCCTTCAGCTGCACATGAAATTCGATGTTGAAGAAGCCGGTAGGGTCTGTGCCATCGTTTGGCCGGCCTGTTTGGGTGAGCACAAACTGCACTTCATCAAACTCCCGGAACTTGGCTTTCATTTCTTTCGTCAGCTTCACCGACTCCTCCAGGCTGATGCTGTTGGGGAGCGTAGCCCGCACATAAAGCGCGCCTTCGTTCAGCTGTGGTATAAACTCTGTGCCCAACTGGCTGAAACCGATGCCGCAGGCTATTAACAAGCCGGCAAAGAGACCTATTGTTAGCTTTTTAGAGGCCGCCCCCAATTGGTAGAGCTTAAACATGCCGCCCCGAATAAAGTTGGTGATCGGGTTTTCGCGGTCTACCACGTTTTTGTTCAGGAGCACTTTGCACATGGCCGGCACATAGGTTAAGCTAAGCAACACAGCCCCTATTAGAGCATACCCTAAGGTAAAGGCAAGCGGAGAGAACATTTTGCCTTCCACTTTCTGGAACGTGAAGATAGGCATCAGGGCCACGATCAGGATTATCTGGGCAAAGAAAATAGACTTGGCAACAGACCGTGTCTGGTTCTTGATAATACCCAGTTTCGAGATTTGGTTAAACCGTGGCATTCCGAGTTCTTTTGCCCGCTTGTCAAGCCCCACAAACACATGTTCTACCACCACCATGGTGCCCTCCAGGAGCAGGCCAAAATCTACCGCACCAATAGAAATAAGGTTGGCAGGAAGCCCCTGTATGCGTAGCATCATAATGGCAAACAAAAAGGCCAGCGGTATAACAGAGGCTACAATAACGGTAGTCCGCCAGTTAAACAGGAACACGAACACCAGCACCGACACCAGTATAATCCCCTCGAGCAGGTTGTGCGTAACGGTATTTACTGTGTTATCTACGAGTACAGTACGGTCGTGAAAAGGCACGATTTTAACGTCTGAAGGCAGGATGCGGGTATTCAGCTCCTCGATCTTATCTTTCAGGCGGGTAATTACTTCGCTGGGGTTTTCGCCCCGGAGCATAATTACAATGCCCTGTACCAGGTCATCGTCGTCGCCTAGTCCTACCTGGCCTAAACGTGGCTTGGCAGCTATCTTTACATCCGCCACATGTTTTACCAGCACAGGTGTTCCGTTCACGTTATCGATCAGGATGTTCTCGATATCGCGCACGCTCTCCAGCAAACCAACGCCGCGCACCACATAAGCCTGGTCGCCGTGGTTAATTACATCGCCCCCCACGTTAATGTTACTGTTTCCTACAGCCTCATACACATCGAGCGGCGACAGGTTATAGTTAGCCAGTTCTACCGGGTTAACCTGTATTTCATAAATTTTCTCTTCACCGCCAAAACTCACTACTTCTGCAATACCCGGCACACCTACCAGTTCGCGCTCTACCACCCACTCGTGTATAGCCGTTAAATCGCTGATCTCCCTCGATTTGCTCTGCAGCACATAACGGAATATTTCGCCGGTTGCGCCGGAAGGTGGCTCTATCTCGGCCTCTGCCCCTTCTGGTAGTTCTATGCTTTGCAAACGGTTGGAGGCATACTGCTGCGCATAAAAATCATCTACATTCTCATCGAACAGCACCGTTACCACCGACAGACCGAAAAGCGATGTTGACCGCACCTGGGCCTTCCGCGGAATGGTGTTCATTTGCCGGGTAATGGGCAGGGTAATAAATTTCTCTATCTCCTCGGCACTGCGGCCAGGCCATTGTGTAATAATCCGGGCCCTGGTATTGGTTACATCCGGAAATGCTTCAATAGGCGTATTTATATAACTTATAACACCTGCTGCAACCAGCAATGCCGTCAGGAAAAAGATGATGATGTGGTTTTTTAGAGAGAACGATACTAAACTCTGAACAAATTTATCCATGTTGTCTTCCTATGTCCCTTCCTGTTATTTCTGGATTTGATTGTAGATGAGCAGGTGGTTTTCTGTCACTACTTTGTCTCCTTCTTTTAACCCATCTCTTATCATAATGGCATCGTCTGTTTGGTAAACAGGTTCCAGCTGCACAATATCGAAATGGCAGCTATCGCGGTAAACCACCACCTGGTGCCTGGAGTTAGTAAAAATCATGGCCTTGGAAGGCAATGAGAGCAGTCTTTCTTCTGTCGGTTTCTGAACCTCCTTCTTCAGGTTCACGGTCACATTCACGAACATTTCCGGTTTCAGGAGCAGGTCGCGGTTTTTAAGGCGTATGCGGGCCTTCAGCACACGTTCCTGCGAGTCGAATGTATTTGAGAGGCGGTCTATTTCGCCTTCAAACACCTGGTCGGGGTAGGAGCTTGCTTTTACCTGTACCTTCATGCCCTGCTGCACACTGCTCAGGCTGCCGGCATAAATATTGGCCATTACCCAAACTTCTTCCAGGTCTGTTATGGCAAAAAGTGGCTCCTCACCGGCTTCTATCTGCTGCCCGCTCACCACTTCTTTCGATAGTACGTAGCCACTGAAAGGTGCCCGCACAAGCAACACGCCTCTTTCGAGGCTACCGCCGTAAATTCCCAGGTTTTCCTGCACTTTCTTTATCTCCAGCTGGGCCACCTCTACATCCTGCTGCGCTTCCAACAGGTCTCTTTCAGAGGCCACACCATCGGCGTACATTTCTTTTGCAGCCGATAATTGTCGCTGGGCCAGCTTTAGCTGTACCTGCCCGGTGCGCAGTTCTGCATTCAGGCTGCTGAGTTCCGGGCTTCGTATTTCGAGTAGCACCGTACCTTTTTGTATGTAGTCTCCGAGCGCAAAATTCACCTTCGAAACTACACCATCTAAAAGCGGGATAAACCTAAAATACTTTTCGGGGTTGCTCACCACTCTGCCTGTCAGCTGTATGCTGTTGTTAGCTGTAGCCAGTGTTACATCGGCTGTTTTTAAGCTGCTGGCCATGTGCGCGGGCATGCAATACCCTTCGGAGCTGGCAACTTGTGCTGTATTATCCTGGCTACTGCAGGCTACTAGAAGAAGACAGAAGGTTGCGGCAGAAGCCAGATAGATTAGCTTTTTTAAAATTGCTGCGTTTATCATAAGTCGGTTCCTGTTATATAATTGAGATCTTCTTTTTTTGATTCTATGCTCCTGATGGTGTCGAAATACAGGAGTTTATTCTCCTTAAAAGCGTCGAAGAAATCGAGAAACTCCAGCAGGCCAATGTTTCTGCGTTGGAAGTTGCGACTTACCCCTGCCAGCACCTGGTCCAGGTCGTTTATGTAAGTCTCGTCGATAGATTGGTAGAGGGTAACAAGCTGACTGAAATCCGAGAAGGTTTTTACAACCTCATTCCGAACCTCGTTTACCTGAAGTTCGTGCACATGCCTGCTCTGCTGTACCCGGATGTTAGCGGCCTGTATGTTTCCTTTGTTACGGTCGAAAAAAGGCAGGTCGAGCGTTACACCGAATCCTATAAAGTTAAGCAGTATGTTACCGCCCCGGTCGTAGTTGGTGTTAAAGGCAAGATCCGGAACACGCATAGCGCGCTCCAGCGTGTGCTCCGCCTGGCTTACCCGAATACCCGATTCAGCTACACGAACCGCCGGGTTATTGCTCTCTGCCAGCACCAGCAGGTTATCGAGCGTCCGGTTCAGGAGCAGGTTCTGGCCCTGAATCGGGGAAGGCTCGTTCAGGAAAAGCGTCTGCTGAGAGGGAACTAATAACAACGTTTTCAGGTTTTTCTGCACCTCGTTGCTTTCCTGCACGGCCTGGCTTAGCTCTGCGCGCAACGACAGATCCAGTGCCCGGATGCGGTAAAAATCGGCTTTAGAGATGTTGCCGTTATTTAGCTGTGCCTCCTGCGCCCGAATAAGTGGCGTGAGCACCTGCTGCTGCTGTCGCAGTAAGGCAATGTTGTTCTGGTGGTAGAGCAGGTCCGACAGCAGGTTTCTGAATTCTGCTTTAAGAGACAGCAGGAAATCGGTGTATGCTGCCTGCGCTAAATCGCGGTTCGCTACCTGAAGCGATATGTTTTTCTTACGCTTCCGGGCAGTTTGCACCAGTTGCTCCAACTGCACCGATAGCTGCCTGTTCTCCCCGAAACCATTGCGGAAAAGCGGTGGATTACCATCGCCGTTGGCTACCTGGTGGGGTGTGGCCCAGAAGTTAACTTCGCTTATTTCAAGTTCGGGGTTCGGCCATGCCTTCGCCTGCAGAATCTGGGCATCTGCCTGGGCAATGTTGAGTTGTTCGGAGATTAGAGCAAGGTTCCGCTGCAGAAAAAGAGCTTCTGCCTCTGCCCTTGTGAAAGATACCGTATCGGCTGGCTGGTGCTGCGCCTGCACCTGCACCAGAGGTAACACAAGTAGTAGCAGAAGCCAGACAGTATGCTGGAATAGTTTTAATGTCATAGGTTGCCTGAGTAGCTTTGTAAGTGAACAACAAAGCTACTTCAGCAACATTACAGGCTTCTGTGGCCTACATTAGAATACAATTAGAACCCAGTTAACTTTAGATTAAACTGCCGGAAATACCAGTTGAACCTCTGTTCCGTGGTTGGCGCTGGAACTGATCGAGAACCCAATATGACAGAAATCTACAATATGCTTCGTTAATGAAAGGCCTATGCCGTGGCCAGGTCTTTGATATTTAGAATTAGAACCTCTGTAGAACAGCTCAAAAACCTTATCCAGTTCATTCTCCTGAATACCATACCCTTTATCTTTTACAAGCAGTGCCACCTGCCCGTTTTCGGCTTGCCTGATGTTGATGGTAATGGTCTGGTCGAACGAGAATTTAATGGCATTGTCTATAATGTTGGTCATGGCGGTGGCCACTAACTCGGGGTGCGATTTAAGCTGCAGCAGGTCGCTGTCTTCTATCTCCAGCAAGGTGTTTACTTCAGCTTCAGGAAACTTAAACTTAAGCCGCTCCAGCACTTCCCAGAGCAGCTCATCTAAACGAAACTCCCGGCGATCGGGTACAAAATTAGCGTTTTTGAGCCCACTGATGAGCAGCAACCCCTCCACCATCGAGTTAAGTTCAACAGAGTTCTTCAGTATTTTCTGCATCACCTGCCTGTACTCCTCCGAACTGCGCTCTTTGTCTAAGCTCAGTTCGGTTTCGCCTATAATGGCAGCCAAAGGTGTTTTTAACTCATGAGAAACATTTTTCAGAAACTGTTTCTGGTTATTTACACCAGACTCGAGCCGGTTCAGGAACATGTTCAGAGTAGAAATAAGATCGTTGAGCTCATCGTTTGAATTATCTTTCTGAGGCAGGCGCGAATTCAGGTTTTCGGTAGAGATGGTGTTTACTTTCTGCAGGATAGACGAGAAGGGACGAAACGTTTTTTTTGCCAGTATCACATTCAGCACATAATTAATAAGGATGCCAACTACAAAAAGCAACGACAGAATAAGGGCCAGGTTGTAGAGTCTGTCGCGGCCTGTTACGTCTTCGCCGGTGCTGATGATGACAAAATCCCCCTGGTTGTCTTCGTAATAAATACCGGCATACTGCTGTCCGTTTACCTTAAAGTTTTCAATGCCACGCTTCCTGATGCGCAGCAGCAAAGCACTGTTTACCGGAAAAGAACCGACTTCGGGCACAAAGTCTACCTGGTCGGCTTCGTTATAAATCTGGATGGTTTCGTTGTCGAGCCTATTGAGGTACTTGCTTTCGTACTCGCGGTATTTCTGTTTGTTAAGCTCATCTTTCTCCAGGTAAATAATAGCCGATAGCAGCGCCCTATCCTCCAGCTTGTTATAAAAATACTTGATGGTGTAATTTCTGTAAAAGTAAAACGTGCACCCAAATACCAGCAGCAGTGTAACGGCACAAACAAAGGTAGAGCGCAGCGCCAGTTTCTGTTTAAGATTCATTCGATTTGTCTGCTAACTGGTACCCGCGCCCTTTAATGGTATGAATAAGTTTGGTAGAAAAATTTTTGTCTATTTTGTTGCGCAGGTAATTAATGTACACATCTACTACATTGGTATTCGTACTGAAATGAATATCCCAGACAGCCTGCGATATCTCTATCCGCGACAACACCTTTTCTCTGTTTCTGAGCAGAAAGAGCAATAAATTAAACTCTTTGGGCGTGAGCAAAATGTCGGTTCCTGCTCTTTTTACAGAGTTCTGCTCTACGTTTACTTCCAGGTCAGCGTACTTATCTGCCTCAAAAATACCTTGTTCCAGTTGCTTGCGCCTTAGGTGCGCGTTTATACGGGCCAGCAGTTCTCTGAAATGAAAAGGTTTCGACATAAAATCGTCGGCTCCGGCTTCCAGGCCTTTAATTTTCTCTTCGTGGTTGCCCAGGGCACTCAGTATAATTATAATAGATTTTACGTTTCGCCGCCTTGTAATTTTGCAAACCTCAAAACCATCTATGCTCGGTATCATAATATCCAGAATTACGATATCGTAGTCGTTGCGGCTAATGAGGTCGGAGGCTTCAAAACCATCGGTTACCAGCTGCACCTGGTAGCCTTTATCTGTTAAACCTTCTTTTATGAATGATGCCATACTTGGGTCATCTTCAACTAAAAGACATTTTATCATAGAGAGTTGTTGTAAGGAAGGGTCAAAATTAATAAAAACAAGTAGTGGCTATCCAATAAATTATAAAACGTAAGCAAATGGCAGCTGTTTTACCACCTGTATGCAGTAACATCAGTTAAACAAAAAGGCCTTTGTTGCCAGTTAGAGGAAAGCTGCTAAACATCGTTCCTTTAACCGGCAACAAAGGCCTGGCACTACTGCAGGAGCAGTTAGTTAGTCGTCAACTCGCAAGAAGTTGTTGTTCAGGTCGAATTTAAGTTCAACACCGTTAGTGAGCTTTACTTCCTGGTCGTTTTTCTCCAGCTCCCAGGCCCGCACCTCGTATGGGCTGTAGTTGGTGGTAACGTAATCTCGAATCTCAGCAGGAACTACACTATCAGGTAACTTAGCCGCCGACTCTATGCTGGTGCAAGTACCTGCGCTGGTAAATTCTAGTTTAGTGCTATCAGTTAGCTTTACATCGTACGAAACATCTGCACGCTCTTTCTCTTCTACTACCTGCGCTATAGTTTGCCCTGCAAAATGAGTGGCTATAAAACTAAGGGCCTGAGCAGGAAGCTCGCTCTCCGGCACCACCGTATCGCTGTCTTTATCGCATCCGGAAAAGATTGCCAGAGTAGCCAGAAGTGGCAGAAAAGAGAAGAAATGTTTGATTTGCTTGTTCATGGTAAAAAAATTTAGTTAAAAAATAAGTAAAAGGGGTAAGCACTTAAATTGATTTTTGCCTTCTGAAGGCCTTTTTTATTTAAATAATTGGCTGCTGAAAGGTTAGCTGCTCCATTTTGAATAAGAGGATGAATGATGGATTGAATAATGCTGCACCGGGGGGTTAAAAAGCGAGGGCGGCGCAAAGGCCCGCCGTGTTGGGTTCGAGCATAGGCACGATGTATAGCTTCTGCCTCCTATCGTCGAGCCTTTTTTCTGCATACTGGTATAACAGGCCAATGCCCTTTGCACTAAGGTAACCGACTGCTGCACCAGCCAGCACATCGGTAGCCCAATGAGCGTTATCATAAATTCTGGATAAGCCCACAAGTGTAGCTACGCCATAAGCAACAGGCGGCACTACTTTGTGGTGCTGGTACACGGTGGCCAACGAAGTAGCAAAGGCAAAAGCCGTAGAGGTATGCGACGAAGGCAGCGAAGAATGATGCGATTTTTTAGTGATGCCGTCGAACTGGTTGTTTTCGGTAGTTGCGCTTGGCCTGTGCCTCCTCATGGCGTTTTTCAGGGCACCGGTAACCACAGCGTTGGTGAGTGTGCTGCCCAGCGCAAGTGTTCCGAACTGCTGCAACTTTCTGTCTTTCAACAACCAGCCGCTCACCAGCACAGCTCCAGACACGGAGGCCATATATTTTTGCCTGCCAAGCGGCTCTACTACACTTGCTGCAAAATCTGCTACCGCAGTGGTATTGGTTTGAGTAAACTGCTGCAGCGGCTCATCTACAAAAACGTACGTCAGGGTCCAGGCACCTGTGCCTGCAACTACCAGGGCAACTGGCTTCACAAACCGCAAGGCATTGGTGTAGGCCTGTGGCTGCAGTTGATACTGCTCCTGTAAACTGTCTGCCCGCTGAGGCACCTGTGCCTGCACCCCTGAACACATGCACAACACCACCAATAGCAGCAGCATTTTGCCGTAAACCACCTGAAACAGTCTGACGGTTTTCATTGGTGCTCCCGCTTTATTCTGGCACCAGGCAGCTCCTTCTGCCTTACCTGAATTCCGTGATTTCTTTAACCAGCATATCATAATAAACTCGTTTGCTTTAAACCCGCTTTACAAACCAATACTAGCACCAGATCCTGAAGAAAATTTGTAGTTAGGATACTCTCCTGATGAAATATTAGAAAACTTTACCGCTATGCTGCTACTGCCGCAACGTCTGGCATCTGTAACCAGGTCGGGTGTTGAATTATTTACATGAAACTGGCCTCCAGAAGGCTTTTCGTCAAAAGACTGTCAAGGGTCTAACTTGTTTGGTATGGGCATACACCTGGCAACCTGCCTCTACCGGTAAAGCTTCTGAACGAGAGGAGCCGTTAGAGCAGTGGCGTTTCAAATTTCAGCAGGACACCTTTTCCTTTTTTGCTGCCTTCGCTGGCTATGTAGAACTCGCCCTGGTTGCCAAAGGCCAGGCCTTCGGGCTGCCTCAGCAGTTCTTTATCCAGGTTCAGGAGGTGCAGTACTTCGCCTTTTTCTGAAATGCGCAGCAGGCGCTTGTTTGGTGAGTCGAGCACGAAAAGTGCGCCTGTACCCGGATGCAACTCCAGGGAAGAAGCCTGCAGCAAATCGGAGATGGTCTTGGGCTGCTGGCCGCTCCTCTGCAGAACCGGCTGTTTTAGAGGAATGGTGATAACGGGAGTTTGCAACATTTTTTTCGTGGAGAGAGAGAAGGCGTAAATTCCTTTATCTTCGGTTAGTTTTTTGTCCTCGCCTTTGTACCCGATGAGCAGGCGCTTGTTAGCCCTGTCGTACGTAAGCCCTTCTGTGTCTAAAGTGGCGGGTAATTCGGAGGGGTAATAAACGGCTTTCTGCTTGCCTGTTGTAAAATCAGGCACTTCGAAAAGAGCACCATCACTGCGCAGCACGTAGGCCGTATCGCTAACAAGGGCTATGCCTTCGTAGTCGCCGGGGCCGGCAAAAGGTATTTTTTGTACCACTGTGCTTTTCTCCAGATCAAAAAGGTAAATAGCTCCCTCCTCGTCCTGCACACAGGCCATCAGATTCTCCCGAACCAGCGCAATACCCGATACCTCCCGTAGCTCTTCCGGAAGTTCCCATTGTCTGCTTGGCTTTCCGAGAGATTCAGGATCCGCTGATTTTCCCTGTTTCGATACAAAGCCTGCTTCATATGGCTCCGGCTGCAGCATGTAGCCGTCTGCATCAAAAACAAGGGTAACATCTTGTTGGTGCTTCTGCTTAAGCTCTACCTGGTACACTGTTTTGTTCTGTTGATTTACACGGGTAGCTTCTGCTACCTTGTAGGCCGCAAAGTTTGTATTCAGCTCCTCCAGCGCTATGTGTGGCAGGTACTGCTCCTCAATTTCCTCGCTATATGTTACCAGTTGGCCGGCAGGGCTGAACTGCGCCACACGCTCCCGCCCGCTTATCTCAAACTCCGCTTCATAGAGCCCATCCTCGTCATCCCACTCCACCTTGTTTACGGTAGGGTATAGTTTAGCGAACTGCTGCTGCACACTTTCCGGCACGCTCACCTTGTGGTCCGGCAGGTCGCAGGCACCAAGACCGGTAGCACAGGCTACTACAGCTATCTGAATTAACTTTCTCATGCTTGTTTCATTTTATAAGTTCACAAGAATAAGAAAGCAATCTGAAGGAAATCTGAAGAGAGTAGCCGGGTATTTAAGCAGCCGGGAAAGAAACCACAAGCTGGTGCTGGTGCTCGTTGTAGGTGTACCGGAGCCGGAGGTGGTACAGGTCGCAGATTCTTTTTACCAGCGCAAGACCAATACCCATAGAGCCGGACGACCTGCTGCTGCTCACGAAGCGCCCCATTAGCTGGTCGGGCGGTGCTGCCAGGGCTTCTCCGGTGTTGCAGATCTTCAGCTCCCGTTGTGTTAGTTGCAGGCCGATGGTGCCTCCCTGGTGGTTGTGCCGGATAGCGTTGAGCAGCAGGTTCGAGACCATTACCTCTGCCAGGCCCCTGTTCATGACCAGCCACACTGGCTCCAGTACTACAGGCGGCTCAAGTGAGAGGCCTATGAGGTCCATCATTTCCTGCAGCTGCTCCAGTTGCTCCTGCAATAGTTCGTGTAGCGGCACCCGCTCCTGCTCCTGAAACTCCTGGTTCTCGATGCGCGTGAGCAAAATCAGCGATTTATTCAGGCGTGCCAACCTGCTTACCGAGCCTGCCATTTCTTCGAGCATGCGTGCCTGCTGCTGCGTCAGGTTATCGGCTTGCATAAAGAGCTCCAGTTTGTTGTTAACAATAGCCAATGGTGTCTGAATTTCGTGCGAGGCGTTTTCTGTAAACTCCTTCAGGTTCAGGTAATCGTTGTAAATTTTATCGGTCATGGAGAGCAGCACCTCATTCAGTTCCTGAAACTCAGTGGTGTTGGCGTGCTTAAGCTGTAGTGGTGTGTATTTTGTGAGGCTGTAGTGTTTTATTTTATGCAACGTATCGTAAAAATGGCGCCACGTAAACCTGTTGATAATGTAATTTACCGAGACCAGCCCTAGCAGCAACATCAGAAAAATCCAGGCCATGGCTATAAAAGTGCTTTCAAACAGGTCCTGGAAATCAGTCAGCGATTTTAGAATAGTGTACTGGTATGGCTTATTATTCTGGTAAGCTGTAAACGTGAGCCGCCTGAACGGGATATACTCTTCGTCGTAGTTGCTGTAGATCAGGGTATCGCCCAGTTCCTCTAACACCAGGTCGGCGTGCTGTGCCTCCCGCACCAATATGGCTTCCGAAATACCCGAGGTCACGCTAGGCAGCCGGTTATTCTCTCTGATGTACTGAATAATGTTTTCTTTATCGGTAAAGAGCTGATCGTCTACTTCGTCGTAAATCTCGTTTTGCAGTTGCTTGTAAAACAAGAGGCTCCCGGCCAGAAACACAACAACCGAGACCAGCAGGTAATAAAGGCTAGTTTTAGTGAGTATGCGCATCAGATACTGAATTTATAGCCCAGGCCGTACACTGTCTGAATATAATCTTCGCCGCAGGAATCGAGCAGCTTACGGCGCAGGTTTTTGATGTGCGTGTAAATAAAATCAAGGGAATCCAGCCCATCCATGTGGTCGCCCCACAGGTGTTCGGCTATAGAATCTTTGGTAAGTACGCGGTTGCGGTTCGACAGAAAGTACAGTAGCAGGTAGTATTCTTTTTTTGTCAGGACGAGTTTGGCCCCATCTGCCAGCACTTCTGCCGAATCGGTAAACACCTCCAGGCAACCGGCCCGTATTGTTTTCTGGCCGTTAAAATTTCTGCGCCTGATCACCGATTTTAGCCGGGCATTAAGCTCCGCCAGGTGGAATGGCTTAGTCAGGTAATCGTCTGCTCCCATTTCCAGGCCCTTTAGTTTATCGTCGAGCGCATTTTTTGCTGAAATAATAATGATGCCGGTTTCGGGGTTGTTCTCTTTTAGTGTCCGCACAATCTCGAGCCCGTTCCCGCCGGGTAAGGTCAGGTCTACAATCAGGCAGGCATAGCTGAAGTCTGCGGCCTTTTGTATGCCTGCCCTGAGTTCACCGGCATGTTCGCACACGTACCCTTCCTGCTGAAGATAGGTGACAATAGACTCCCGTAATGCGTGTTCGTCTTCAACAATTAAAATTTTCATAAAACTCGTTCCTGTTGCAGCAAGGTAACTTTCAAATCTGAAGTAATTCTGTGTGAGCTTCAGGCAAGTTATTCCCAGGCTGTGCGGTAGCCTCTCCTTTACAATGTGGTGTATACTACGTAATTGCTGCAGCCATGCATGCCTAGGAACAGGTTCTGCCCCCGAATGTTTGCCAGGTTGATTCGAATTATTTGAATGAAAACAGCCTTCCAAAGCAAATTCTGCATTTTTACCTCAAGGGTAGAACAGCATGGCTGCTCTAACAGCGTAGATTACCAGAAACTGGAGCGGCTTTTTACACCATCTGCGGCTACCTGGCAAGCATACTTCCTATATTTCGCTGCTATTATAGCTCACCTGCAACAGAAACTGGCGCTAACCCAGAAAAATTTCTCATTCATAATCAGCTAATTACTTATTTTTACTTAAAAAAGGGCGTATTTTTTCGGTATGTGTTTTGAAAGTTCGAATACGTAGTATACTTTTGTGCACGATTACTTTACATCATCACAGAGAGGTGGCAGAGTGGTCGAATGCGGCGGTCTTGAAAACCGTTGACTGTTACAGGTCCGGGGGTTCGAATCCCTCCCTCTCTGCAAGTAAGATTAAAAAAGGGCATCTACAAATCGTAGATGCCCTTTTCCGTTTTTCAGGTGTAACACCGGTTAAAACATTAGAAATTTTTAATTCAAAAGCCCGAAATTATTAGGATTTCGGGCTTTTTTGTTTTTCCCCTCCCGCTAAAACTTGTATCAAACTAGGTTCGGGTTGCAGATTTATATTTCTCACAATGAGACTACTGAAAATGGAGAAGCCGGTTTTCGCTACTATATCAGGGAGAAATGGCTGAGCGTGAAGGTATCAGCTTTTCATAATTTTTGAGTAAGGGCGACAGCTCCAATCGAAGCCAATTTTATCTAAAAGGTTGATTCGTTCCAGTGCTAAAACTTCCTTTTCTTGCCGCATCCGGCTAACCCATTTCCCCAGTTTGAGGTCGTTCTGGTACTCTGCCGGAACTCTGGTGTTTCCGTGCTCCTGCTTATATGCCACAAGCCGATTATACATAGCCTCCCACGTAACAAAGGTCCTTCTACTCAGTGACCAGTCGAAACACAGCTGGTTCAGAAGCTCAACTTTCTGAGGCTCAACCTCGCTTTTATTTGCTTTCAGCCTATAGACCCAGGCAGCAAGCTTAGGATTTGGAGCCCATTGAAAGGGTACCCGCGTATGCCCAAACTTTGCTTTGTAATCAGACAAGGCTTCATACATCTTTTCCCAGTATCCGTCTGGGCCATTCCATGAAAACCCTATTGCATTGAGTTTATCAATTCGGCTATCTGACAGTTTGCCCATGAAAAACATTTTACGTTGCCAACTAATCCACCGCTGGAGTGCCGGGTTTATGTTAATAGAAACCTGATAAGTGCCATGTACTTCTTGGTAGGCAATCAGCTTGCTTAAATTAACTAACCAGTTCTTATCGGCAATGGAGGTTAACTCTTTTTTCGTGTTCCTGCTCCACACAAAATTCACTTCTTCTAATTTCCTCCTTCTGGCTTCCTGCAACTCCCCACGCGCCTCCAGAAACCTTTGTGTGGCCACCCAATTGCCTAATGCTTTACTTTCTTTATAGGTAACAGGAACAAAACAATGACCGTGTTCACGCTTAAAAGCCAGTAGTTGTCTGTAGCTTTTCTCCCAACTCTCTATTTTAGCGTCTTCAAAACCCCAAATAAAACCTAGCTCGGTTAATTTACTTTCACGTTCCGGAGCCAGCAGGTTTTTCTTTTTGGAAATTCTTTGTCGCTCTATCCAGCTTACCAGCTTTTTATGGGTACCAGGCACATTACAATGTCCGAACCTGCTACAGAAGGCAACGAGCTGCTGGTAATACGACTCCCACTGCCACTCATAAACATCCTGTATGCTCCATATAAAATGTAACTCCCGAAGCTTTTGCTCCCGATCTTCGTTTAATTTCCCGTGGGCATATTTTCTTCGCTGTATTTTTACCCAATGGCTCAGCTGTTTATCCTTTTCCCAGGATTGTGGCACTCTGCTGTGGCCAAACGTCAGGAAAAAATCCTGTAACCTTCTATACATCTGGTCCCACCGCTGCTCCCTGGTCAGGGAGGTTTCCCAGTCAACTCCCACATTGTTTAACTTCTGGAGTTGATTCGCTGTCAGGTACTTTTTATGGATCACCTGCCTTACCAGCCAGTCTTTCAGGTCCTCATGTTCTTTGTCTGGTGGCAGGTAGGTATGGCCGTATTTTTTATAAAAGGAACAGAGCTGCCTATATCGGTTTTCCCAGGTGTTTTGGATAGCCTTGAAATCGAAGTTGAGTGTACCAAGCTTTTCTTTTAGTACCGGGGGCAACATGTGCCTGATTTGCCGTTGAATATTTACCCACAACTCCAGTTCTTCATCAATACCATCAAACACAAGCTCCTCCTGCCTGACATGCGCTTCCAGTTTCGCATAACTTCTATGCCACCTCTCTAAGAAATCTTTACTGAATAAATTGGCCTGTACATTTTCCATATCCTAATTAGAAGAACCAGATAATAACCTTCAGAGCATTTATAAATTGTTAGACAGCGTTCTTGCCAACGTGCTAATTCATTTGAATCAGAAATTGCGTCACCTTAATAAAAACGACACACGTATCACGTTACACAACTTTTATAGTGTGTATAAAAGTGAACCTTTTCAGATAAGCTGTGCCGGCGACTATACAACTTTCCTTACACTTCAGCTATTCTATCCGCAGCTATCATCTTCGGCTGAAAAGATTTCTATGGCGGCATACCCAGGATCAAGAATCTTACTCTCCTTCAGATGCCCTTCTGTAAATTCTCACCTTGAGCCAAGATGGATTCTGACACTCAATTATTTGAATGAAAACAGCCTTCCGAAGGTTTTTAGCTCTACTTTGGCCAAGGGTAACCGAGTACTCTAAGCTACTTGTCAGTTCGGAAAGGAGAGGCGGGCAGCTGCTCTTTGTTATACAGGTTGGCACCAAACGGATTATCGGCCCAGGCGTAGCGAACATACTTCGGCAGCGGCACCTCCTCGCTCCACACTACTACCTTGTCTCCTTCAATTCTGGCTTTGGCCCAGACAAACTTCTTATCCTCGCCTGCTATGGCAAACCAGGTAAGTTCTTCGTCATCTATGGCTACCAGGCCACTGCCTGTATTTGTAAAGCTGATCCGAATTTTATCTCCCTCTACCTGAGCAGACTGATAAAGCGGCCCCGACGCAACAAGGTTCTTTTCGCCATACACAAGCTTTTGGGCAGCCAGCGCCAACCTCAGGCCAACGTCTTTTTTATTGTCCGGGTGAATGTCATTCCACTCTCCCAGGTCGATGGTGACGGCCATGGCGGTGTTAGGTACTGCTAACGTCTCTAAGGCAGCCTCCCGCATCAGGGCCCAATTGCTTTCTGAAGGCAGATAGTTCACGTCCATAAAGTTGGGCAGCTGCACATACAGAAAGGGCAGATTGCTTTGCTGCCACTTGCCGCGCCAGTCGTTTATGAGGGCCGGAAGCAGTTTTTTGTAGGCAGCAGGGTTTCCGGCATTGCTCTCGCCCTGGTACCAGAGTACTCCTTTAACAGCATAGTTAACAGCAGGTGCCACCATGGCATTGTACAAGGCGGTTGGCTGGTTTTGGGCATTTAAGCCGCCTCCTCCTCCACCGGTTGCAGGCTGGTACACCTCACCAACCTTATACTGCCAGGTTCCTTTCAGATCGAGTGTTTGCCCGTTCGCTTCTATGAAATAAGGTTTGTCCGGAATAAAGCCCCCTTTTCCTCCTGTGTTCAGCACCCGCACCACCAGCACATTTTTACCAGGTTTCAGTACACTGGCAGGCAAGCTGTACCTCCGTTGCGGATACTGATAAGACGTGTGGCCGACTTGTTTTCCGTTGATGTACAAAAAATCAGCATCTACTATTCTCCCCAGATGCACTTTTGCCGGTACGCCAGCCATGGCAGCGGGCACCTCTATTTCGCGGCGATACCATACCGAGCCGTTCAGGTCTCTGATCCCCTGGTCTTCCCAATAGCCCGGCACATTTATATTTTGCCAGCCCTTCGGAACATACGCTGTATCGAACCATTTAACAGAGCCTGTAACGCCTTTGTCCTGCTCCGGTTTTTGCCTGTTGCTGGCGGCAGCGGCAAAGGCTTTCCGGTTTAAGCCGTTCACGTAGCTTGTGTCTCTGTTCCTGTTGATGGCGGTAATGGCATCAGGAAAATCCTGCAGACTATTTTCACTCATCCAGGCTTCTATTGGCGTGCCTCCCACACTGGCGTTTATCAGCCCGATCGGGATACGGTATTGCAAGTGTACTTTGCGGGCGAAAAAATAGGCTACGGCCGAAAATTCATTTACATCCTTTGGATTGGCTGTTTTCCAGGTGCCGGCCGGCAGATCTCTGGCCGGGCCTTGCAGGTTGGTGGTAGTAGGAATCCAGAAATGCCTGATCTGGGGGTAGTTTGCATTCGCAATATCTTCGGCGTATGTTATGTTGTGGAGCGATAGCTGGTGCACCATGTTCGACTGCCCCGAGCAGAACCACACATCGCCAACCAAAACATCTTTCAGGGTAACGGTGTTCTTGCCTTTGAGTACCATGGTGTAGGGGCCGCCTGCTTTCGTAGCGGGCAAGGTGGCTCGCCATTTACCATCAGCAGCCGTGGTGGCACTTGCCCGTTTGCCATTAAACGTGATGTTAATTTTTTCACCGGGCGATGCCCAGCCCCATACGTTCAGTCTGGCATCACGCTGCAGCACCATACCGTCCTGAATGAGGCTGGGCAATGTAATTTGAGCAAAAGCAGGGGTCTGCAGCAACACAAAGAGCAACAAAAACCTGGGAAATACTTTTATTAGCTTCATCAAAATTTCGATAAGGTGGTAAGGCACGTACATCTAACTTGCATTAGGTTTTGCATCTTCATTGGAAACGATTGCGCTCCCGAAGAAACAGCCATATTTTTACCTCTGAAGGTATTAGGCTTTTATTATAAGAAATACCTCTGGAAGGCCATTTTCATTAGAATAATTGGATTGCATACCATATCAAGAGGTTTCAGTATTCAGATTAACAGGCCTGCTGCCGCAAGCTTTCAGCTCGTGGTTTCTCTTAGTGGCGAATTTTTACTCGCGGAAACAGGCGTAAAGGTAGTCTTTCTACATCCAGATTTATGGAGTGAAATATCTTCTCCGAGATCACAGATACACCTACCTGGCGGAAATCCTAATTTTAAATTTCTAATTTTTAATTTGGCGAAGCTCCTGGTACTTGTGTGCATTTACTTATTTTCCATTGATGGTTTTCAAAGTAATAGTAGCTGCTTCCAATTCATCAGATTCCGCTTTTAGTTTGATTGTGCCTTTCTGACCAGGCTTTGCACGAACTATTACAAGACAGAGGCCATGGAAGGCATCGCGCTCATGAGACGGGAACGGGACCAGATTCGTCGGATCGCCGTTGTCTGTTGCCACAATCTCTCCTGGCCCTTCAACAAAAAACCGCAGTGTGTTATTCGCATTCGGCACCATCAAACCTTTTTTATCGGTTACACGCACCGTAACAAACGACAGGTCCTGCCCGTCAGCCTGAAAGGCAGCCCGATCTGCTGCTAATTGAAGTTTATGAGCCTCCCCCGTAGTCTTGACGGTATTCTCGGCCCATTTTCTTCCATTTTTATAGGCAACTACCTTCAGCTCTCCCGGCGTATATTTCACGTCATCCCAGCGCAGACGGTACTCATGCTGCCCTAATTTTTTCCGACCGAGCGACTGGCCGTTCAGGAACAGTTCGGCTTCATCGCCGGAGGTAAACACATGCACCGGCGTAACCTCCCCAGCCCGATCAGACCAGTTCCAGTGCGGCAGGATATGGGCCATCGGTAAACCTGGGCGCCATTGCGACTGGTAGAGGTAAAAGCGGTCTTTCTTAAAACCGGCCAGGTCAATAATCCCGAAGTAAGAGCTGCGGGCAAGGTAGTAGGGCGTAGGTTCGCCAAGGTAATCCCAGCCACTCCACACAAAGCCTCCTGCCACATAGGGGTGCCTGGCCAAAGAGGCAAACACCTTATCGGCGGAGGAGCCAAAGTCTACTGAATATAATTCGTAGGCACTGACCTGCAGGCTTTTGGGATCACCGCCCAACCCATCTTTTACCGGTGCGCTGATACCGTCTGTAACAGGAAACAGATAGGCTCCCCTGGAGCTGACAGCTGCTGCGTTTTCGCTGCTAAGAATGACCTTGTCGGGAAACTTCTCGTGAAAAGCAGGGTAGAGCGGGGATGTACGGATACCCTGCAGCCCGGCATAAGCTGGCGCATCGCGAATACCCTCGCCCTGGTAATTGAGGCTAATGATATCTACCACGGCCGGTAGTGGCATATGCGGCTTGGCATAGTTTATCGAGACAGTTGTGGGGCGGGTGGCATCCTCTTCTTTTACAATCGCATTTAATCGTTTGGCTACTTGCGCGCCTTCTTCTCCGGTATATTGCTCGCCTACTTCGTTGCCAAAGCTCCACATAATAACACTGGGGTTGTTCCGGTCCCGGCGAATGAGTGTGCGCAGGTCCTGCTCATGCCAGTCCGGGAAAATGAGATGAAAATCGAGGGGCGGCTTTTTCAGTTCCCAGGCATCAAAAATCTCATTCACAACCAGGAAACCCATACGGTCGGTCAGTTCCAGCAATTCGGGTGCTGGCGGGTTGTGAGCCATCCGGATCGCGTTACAGCCCATCTCACGAAGTATTTCTAACTGACGTTCTGCGGCCCGCACATTAAACGCTGCTCCTAATGCGCCGAGGTCATGGTGTTGGTTCACCCCCTTGATATAGATGCGTTCCTCATTTACAAATATTCCTTCGTTGGCATCGAAACGCAAAGAGCGAATACCAAAAGGTGTCTCGTAGGCATCTAAGTTCTTGCCCTGTGCCGAAACCGTGGTTACTGCAACATAACGGTTAGGCTTTTGGTTTGGCAGTGGCCCCCACAATTTAGGGTTAGAGATGCTGACAGAACCCGAAACAGTTTCACTACTTTCTGCCTTAATTGCCAGTGTTACAGGTGCTATTCTGGCAACTGGTTTACCCATTTTCTTCCCTTTGCCATCCAGCGCATAGATCTCCGTAGCAATTTCATACTTCTCATTAACTGTTGACTTATTATCAACAGTAACTTTTAAATCTATGGTCGCAATGGCCTTGGAAACATTACCGGTTGTGACGGAAGTGCCCCACTGCCCCACATGTACAGGGCTTGTTTTGGTCAGCCAGACATTGCGGTAGATACCGGCTCCGGGGTACCAGCGGGAGGAGCTTGGAGGATTGTCCAGCCGGATGGCCAGTTGGTTCTCTCCTCCCGGAACCAGATAAGGCGTGAGGTCAACGCGCCAGGAAGAGTAGCCATTCGGCCAGCCGCCCACCAAATTACCGTTCAGCCAAACCATGGCGTAAGACATAGCTCCATCTACCTCCAGGAACACTGATTTTCCAGCATCGGAAGCAGGTATATCCAGCTTCCTCCGGTACCATGCTACTCCCTGAATGGGCAGGCGACCCATACCCCCTCCTATTTCAGTGTTCCAACCTTTGTAGAATGGCCCTTTTATAGCCCAGTCGTGTGGCAGGTTCACGCTTTCCCAGGCATCATCGTTAAAATTTCTCTGAACAAAGGAGAAATTACCTCCAGGATTTCCGGCCGGTCGGGTATGCCACCTGGCGGGGTCTTTGATAAAGGCATTGCCTGTTGGCAATATCCATGGCTTTAACACCGCTCTTTTGGCTGCAATCTCCGCGGCCTCTGTTGGTCTCTCGTCAGCCGGCCGGCCGTCCCTATCCTCCCTTACCTCCGGCCGCAAATCATAGATCAGGGTGTCAGCTTCTGCTAGCGAGCTATACTTATAAAACTTCCAGCCCTCATTTATTAAAATGCGCTCGCGGGTTGTAGAGTTTGCACTTATGCCCTTGGTTTGTGTACGTTCCGGTATGCCGGCACCTATACTATTCCTGTTTAAGGCTATTTTTTTTCCCTGCGCAAAAAGATGGTATGGCTGGAGAAGCAACATACATAACAAAAAGCGTACTGCTACCGGGAGTTGACCTGATTCTTTAAACTTCATCCTGCTGGTTACTTACCTGTTCTCTGGTTACTGTTTTCCATCTGTACTCCTATAGTACCTTTCACAGCCTTTGTCTAATACACCGGGTCGTTGCCCTGGTAATCAAACCAGTCGAAGGATGCTTTTCCGGTGGAAGGCTTGCCTTGTGAGGTAGCATACATACCCAGCGTTACGCCTACAAAACCACCTGCCGTACGCGTGCTCAGGAAGGTTCCGTCTACGTTGTCCTGCAGCAGTGTCCAGTCGCCTTCTTTGGACCCAAAATAGAAGGCGTACTTGCCGGCTCTGAAATCTATTTTCAGAAAGAGGGGCTTTTTACTGTCTTTCTTTTTTAAAGGTGCAGCTGCCAGTACCGTAGTTTCCGGGCTGCCTTCGGTCGCTTTCTCTGATTTGCGCAACTGCACTACTTCTTTGCCATTAACCAGTGTTTTACCCAGTGCATAATAATGCGTCTCGTTCTGGAAGGCAACTATACCGGCAAACTCATCT
The DNA here is from genome assembly GCF_008017455.1 of Pontibacter qinzhouensis. Taxonomy (GTDB): domain Bacteria; phylum Bacteroidota; class Bacteroidia; order Cytophagales; family Hymenobacteraceae; genus Pontibacter; species Pontibacter qinzhouensis. Next base: position 22,664 of record NZ_VRTY01000024.1, read on the forward strand.
GAAGACGCTGGTTTGAAATCCATTTTAGCACTTGCATTTCCGTAGATATGCTGCTGCCGTCGGGCCAGGAACGAAGGGTTGGCATCTCCGGATATGGTCTCCGGCCGTACATCCAGGGTCAGGCTTCCGGCCGGTTTGCTCAGGCTGTACCACGCCGTACGCGGTGTGCGGAGCATGAGCCAATGCATGGGGAGTTCTCTTTCCTTAAAATCTTCGCGGTAGGTAAAGTTACCATTCAGCGGAAGTTTTGGTGTCTTCCCTGCCGGCAGGTTAGGCCGATTGTACGCATACTGCACCTCCTCAAAATCCGGATTGATAATGGGCCAGCCATCTTTCCAGGTTACCGGGGCCAGAAACGTTTCGCGGCCAATGTTGTAGTGGTCCTGCTCTGTATAGGGGCGGGTGGCCAGGAACACGGCCCACCACTCTCCGTTCTGCGTCTGCACCAGGTCGGCGTGGCCGGTGGCGGAAACCGGGTTTGGCCTGTTGGCAGGCAGGTGGCGCTGCGTCAGGATAGGGTTGTTCGGATTCGGCACATAGTCTCCGTTTACTTTTTTGCTTCGGAGTATTACTTCGGAGTGGTTCACACTGGTACCTCCCTCTGCCGCCATCAGGTAATAGTAGCCATCTTTTTTGTAGATGTGCGGTCCTTCAATCCAGACAGGCTTTTTAGAGATGTCTACACCGCCGTTCACCAAAATAACTGGTGCGGATGTGGTTTTCAGGTTTTTATGGTCAAATTCCTGCATTTTGATGGTGCGGTGCCCGTCGTACAGCGGCTTATTATCCGGTGCATCGCTGTTATAGATAATATAGGCTTTCCCGTCTTCATCAAAAAACAGAGAAGGGTCTATTCCATGAACATCCTTCAACCAGACAGGCTCTGACCATGGCCCGGCAGGATTCGTGGCCGTAACCACAAAGTTTCCGCCTCTGTCGATCAGCGTGGTTACCATGTAAAACATGCCCTCATGATAGGAAAGCGTTGGCGCAAAAATGCCTCTCGACACGCCATGCTTATCCAGGTTCAGTTGCTCTGGCCTGTCCAGTATGTTGCCTATCTGGTTCCAGTTCACCAGGTCTTTGCTATGAAAAACAGGAACTCCCGGGAAGTAGGCAAAAGAAGAGAGGATAACATAATAGTCATCGCCTACACGGCAGATGGCAGGGTCTGGGTAAAAACCTGCCATAATAGGGTTCAGAAACTTTTTATTGTCCTGAGCAAAAGTTCCTGTATGGAACAGGCAAAAGCAACAGGCAATTAACAGCAACGCCTTTTTCAAAAACCGATTTTTGTCATTCATGTACATCTTACTAAACTTGAAAATTTATATGAGTTTATCCCCGCTGCTATTTTGCAGCATGCACGAATCAGCTAAGATCAGCATCTTGGGGTGCATCAGGTTTTAAATTATTCTAATCAAATAACCCTTCGAAAGGAATTTTAGCTCAAACTAGTCAAGGGTCCTCGCTTCAAATCTTTCTTGCAGGCACTTTGTGCAGCCTACAAGTTTAGTTGCCGCGTTAAACCCTTGGCTTGGTTTTGCTCTTTTTTCTTCGGAAGGCTCAATTCATTAGAATAATCAGCGACTGCCCCGGTTATTTTATCTTTTGTGGAGGAATAAGGACCTCATATTTCGTTTTGTTAAATAATGCTTTCCAACCACTTTTTTAACTGCCTTGGCAATGGGCCCGGCACGGAACCAGCGTATAAATTATGCTAATCAAAATGGCCTTCAGAAGATATTTTACCAGAATATTGCCAAGGGTTTGATCCAAAACTTTTACTGTACTTAGTTTAGAGCGATTACTCCTTCCACTGTCTTTTTAATCTTTTTGGTACTGGCATCGGGCTGGCTGCCACCTACACTAAATAGGATCGTACCTGGCACGTGCCTGGCATTGCCGCTTTCATCTATAACAGTCAGGTCCTGCGGGCGCAGCGTAAAAGTAACTACTTTGCTCTCGCCCTTTTTGAGTGCAATGCGCTGAAAACCTTTCAGGGCTCTGATTGGTGTTTTGAAACCTGCTGCCTGGCGGCTGGTGTAGAGCTGCACTACTTCTTCGCCATCCATTTTACCGCTGTTGGTTACCCGCACGCTTACTGTTACAGGGCTGTTCACTTTACCGCTGGTAGGTATTTTCAGCTGGTCGTAGGTAAAGGTGGTATAACTCAGGCCGTGCCCGAAACCATACAAGGGCTGGCCTTTAAAGTATTTGTAGGTACGCCCCTCCATAGTATAATCTCCGAAAGGCGGCAAGTCCTGATCGCTTTTGTAGAAGGTAACCGGCAAGCGACCAGCCGGGTTATAATCACCGAACAGCACATCGGCTATGGCCGTACCTGCCGACTGGCCGGCATACCAGGCATTCACGATGGCAGGCACGTTCTCTGCTTCCCACGGAATGGCGATGGCGCTACCGGTCATCATGACAAACACTACTGGTTTACCAGTCGCTTTCAGAGCTTTCATCAGGTCGGTTTGGACCTTTGGCAGCAGGATGGTGGTGCGGTCGCCGCCGGCAAAGCCAGGCTCGTCCACTTTCATTTCCTCGCCTTCGAGTTGCGGAGAAATACCTCCTACATACACAATGGCATCAGCGTCTTTTACCCGGTTTGCCAGCGCCTTAAAGTCTGTTCTGGCAAAATTGCCGGCCCGCAAATGCACCGATGCCTTGCCTTCGCCCTGGTAATATTCCAGCACCAGTCTGTAGGTCTTATTTTGCTGCGTAGGCAGTTTATAGCTCCTGGCACCCCATCGGTTACGGGTCCAGGCATTAAGCTGCTCCTTGCCATCTACCAGCAGTCGGTACCCATCGTCGCCTTCCACCTCCAGGGTAATAGAGCCATTGCTGGTGGCGGTGAAGTCGGTGGTATAGCGGGCCGAAAAGTTATAGGCTTTCATGCTGCCGATTACGGTTTCGCCTTCCTGCCAGTTGTGCGATATGCCAGGTTCCTGCCGCACCGCCACTGGCTGGCCCTGCAGCTCCTTATTATTGAAATACTCAGCCTGTACGCCTGGCTTACCGTTGAAGGTCAGTTGCTTACTGATGTCGGTGTACGCCAGCAGCGTGTCTTTGGTAAAGGTGGAGGCCCGCTCGTAAACTACCTCTGTGTTGCTGCCTACTTTGTTCCGGATGCCCTGCAGCGCCGTCACAATCTCGGAGGGTGTTCCGTTGTAGTTGCCCAGCACCGCTATCGGGTTATCTGCGTTAGGGCCGATAACGGCAATCTTCTTCAGGTTTTTGCGTAGCGGCAGCGTGTTCTTCTCGTTCTTCAGGAGCACCATCGACTGTTGCGCCATCTTTAATGCGTGTGCCTTGTGCGGAGCGCTTTCCAGCACGCTGGCTGGTGTCTGGGCATATTTCACCATAGCAACCGGGTCGAACATGCCTAATTTGAAGCGGATTGTGAACAGCCGTTTCACCGACAGGTCTATCTGCCGCTCTGTTATTTTGCCTTCTTTCACGGCCTGTACCAGCGATTTATAGGCGTCGGTGCCACAGTCAATGTCGGTGCCGTGCATAACGGCATCGGCAGAGGCACTGGCAGCATCGGGGTGGGTTTTGTGGTTTTTGAAGAAGTCGTCGATGGCCCAGCAGTCGGAGGTAACATAGCCGGTAAACTGCCACTGGTTGCGCAGAATGTCGTTCATCAGGATATCGGAACCGCAGCAGGGCTGCCCTCGGAAGGCATTGTAGGCACACATCACGCCGGCTACTTTCGCGTTTACAACCAGTTCTTCAAAAGCAGGCAGGTAGGTATCCCAAAGATCGTAGTTGGAGGCGGTGGCATTGAACACGTGCCGTTCGGGCTCGGGGCCGCTATGCACGGCGTAGTGTTTGGCACAGGCAGCTGCTTTCATGTACTTCGGGTCTTCGCCCTGCAGCCCGCGCACAAAGGCTCTTCCCAACATGGCCGTCAGAAAAGGATCTTCGCCATAGGTCTCCTGGCCCCTTCCCCAGCGCGGGTCCCGGAAAATGTTGATGTTGGGAGTCCAGTAGGTAAGGCCCACGTAGCGCTGCCCTGATTTTCCTTCTTCAATGGCTTTGTTATAGATTGCTCTCCCTTCCAGTGCTGAAAAATCGGCCATGTGGTAAAGCGAAGTAGTATCGAAGGTGGCGGCCATACCAATTGCCTGCGGATACACCGTTACTTTGTAAGGCGTACGCGCCACACCGTGCAGCACCTCGTTCCACCAGTCGTACGACGGAATGCCCAGGCGCTCAATGGCCGGAGCCGCGTTCAGCATCTGCGCTACTTTTTCTTCCAACGTCAGGCGCGATACCAGGTCATTTACCCGGGCCTCGAATGAGAGCGAAGGGTTCTGGAACGGGTAGTCATAATCTTCCTCCTGCCTGAGGGTAAACGCTGCAGTTCCCAGCAGTACAGCCATTACTAAAAATAACAGAGTAGCTTTCATTATTCATTTAAAATTTGTTTGTCAGATGTTGGGTGAGTGCAGCTTAGCAGGTAATCATTCATACAAAAACAACAGTACCTGCTTTGCCGGATGCGTTACAGGTGGAGGCACAAGTGCTAAAATTCATATTCTATGCCAACGTTGGCATAGTTACTTATTTCTTCTCTTATTCACAAGCATTAGTCATTTTTTAAAATAAAATCGGGCTTACTATTATATTGAAAATCTGGTTTGCCCGGCTCAGGAACTTCAGCAACTTGTAAAACAAATGAAACTTGCTCCTATCACAGTAATAGAAACAGATTTCATCTGATTTACAAGTTGAGTGTATTGACTTGTTCTGATGCCTGGACTGAACAACCTGCCCAATAGCTATAGTGGCTACAGCAGCTTACTCAAATTATTGAACCAAATTCTGAGGATGCGCATCGTTTGCAGAAGTGGCGTATAAGCCAATCATGGCACCCGTGAAACCTCCTGCCACATTGGTGGAGAGAATATCGCCCGAAACGGTTTCGCCCACATTCACAAAGTCGGTTCCACTTGTCGAATAGCTAAACTGATAGTTATCGCCGTCTGCTTTTACCCGAAGCTGGATGGGCTTCTTGTTATCTACTTTTTTGCTCGCGATAATTCTGGATGCACCTTTCTCTGTTCTTTCCAGTACTACATAAAAGTCTTTGTCTTTCCTGGTCAGGCCGTACACATAGTTGAATTTTTCGCTTTGCAGTAGCACGATACCTGCCAGTTCCTTCTCTGAAGCTGGCTTGAAATTAAGGGTGGTGGTGTAAGAAAAGTTGTTGTGCTGTTGCCTGAGGAAGAGCGTTGAAGTGGGTTTCACCTCCTTTATATTGACCGGTAAGGGGTTTACCTGCAACCCCTGCTTTGAAGTAGAAATGAATGCTTCGCGGGGTCCTCTTAAACTAACCCAGCGGTAATCCAGTTTCTCAGAAGTAAAGTTATCGGTAAACGTAAAATTGCCGTTGGGGAAAAAGCCTTCTTTTCCGGTATTATTGGCTACTCCTGCAGGCACTTTCAGCTTCGGTTCCATTGGCACCAGGCCATTTGTAAAAACCGGGAATTCACCAGTCCAATCGACAGGCAGAATAAAGGTTTCGCGGCCAATGTTTACGCGATTTTTCTCGTTCGGGCGGATACCCAGAAAAACGCCATAATAGTTGCCATCGGGGCCTTCTACTAAATCGGCATGACCGGCCCAGTCTACTTTGTTGGTCCTGTTCGGGTTCAGGTGCCTTTGCGACAGGATGGGATTGTTCGGAGCAGGCGTGTAAGGGCCTCTCGGGTTGTCGCTTACAAAAATAACTTCGCTATGGTTACCCCCCGTACCGCCTTCGGCACACATTAAATAATAGCGGCCGTTCTTTTTGTAGATGTGCGGAGCCTCGATCCAGATGGGTTTTTTAGCGAGGTCAACGCCGCCATCTACAATAATTTTATCGGTGCCTGCAATTACCTGGTCTTTCTCAACATCATAATCCCATACCTTTATCACGCGGTGTCCTTGGTATAGTTCTTTTCCTTTATCAGGCGCATCGTTGTGCACGACATAGGCTTTCCCGTTATCGTCGAAGAAAAGGGAAGGATCTATACCATCGAACTTTAACTTAACCGGATCGCTCCAGCCTTTCAAGGGGTCTTTCGTTTTCACCACTATATTGCCAAAACCACCTGCAAACTGGGTGGTAATCATGTAAAAGGTGTCGTTGTTGGCATTGTATTTTATATCCGGTGCATAAACGCCGGCACTTATGCCGGTATCGTGCACTTTCAGCTGCGACGGCCTGTCTAACACATGGCCAATTTGGGTCCAGTTCACCAGGTCTTTGGAATGGAAAATGGGTACCCCTGGAAAAATGGCAAAAGAGGAGTGCACCATATAATAATCGTCGCCTTTGCGGGTGATAGCCGGATCTGGATAAGCGCCTTGCAAAATGGGGTTGTAGAATTCACCCACCTTTAGCGGATTGTCGTTGTAAATTTTATCGTTGCCTACGTACACAGAATTAGAAAATACAGGGGCATTTTTGGGCACATTTAAATTCTGGCTGTTTCCGCTTAATCTCATTAAAGAAAACATGCCTACAAAAACACATAGCAAAGCTATTCTTCTGTTTTTCGATAGCGTAAATCCGACTTGTAATCGTTTCATTTTATATGTTATTAACTGATAAATTGTTCGTGTTATGGTTCCTGACCTTACGCCTGTTTTAGAAGCGCACGATAGCGCTTTCGTTCGCTATCAACGGCGTTACAGTGCAGCAGCACCAGGAGCCACGGCAACCCTGAAAGGCTACTTTCATTTAAATAATTGCCTCAAGAATTACATTGACCAAAGTGCCTAACAGTAGTTATTTACATGCTCTTAGAGCTAGTAATTGATCATTTAGTACCGGTCATAATTGTTCTTTAGCCGTATCAGTAATCCGATCATCTATGCGAAAATAATCGAAATCTACAGAGCCGCCCGGTGTTTTGGTGGCATAGTTGAACAGCCCGAAACGGTACCCCATAAAGTGCGGTATGGTATAGGCCATCTTCAGCTGTGAACCAATCTTCGTCCAGGTTTTGCCATCGAGGCTATAATAGAAGGTGGCTACATCACGGCGATCGTTAAAATCTGCTTCTGCTTTCAGATACACTTTTTTCTGTTTGAGCGGTATACTTTCTTCTACAACCGGAGCCCCTGATTCGGCTTTTACCATAACAATGGATTTAACGCCATTCTCAAATTTAACCCCAACCAGCCCGTATCTTTGCTGCAGCATGGCAAGACCGGCAAAATCGCCTTCCTTCATTTTTGAAACATCAATGGCTGTAGAACCAGCACTTTCAGGGCCGATTGTCCGTTGTGTCAAGGTGTTTCTGGCCAATAAAAAGTCATTATCTACACGCCCCGTTGTTAACCGCAGGTGGCCTTTCCGCTGGTTCAACGACCATAGCGCATTATCCGGGTTGTGGTTCCACTGCCACACCAGCGGCAAGGCTGGTTCTCCCTTCTTTCGGGTGAAATCATCGGAGGCCACTATGTGTGGCATCAGGCCTTTGCTGGCAGGCAGGCTTAACTCGTCGGGCACCTTACCGTCTTCACCCAATACCGGCCAGCCAGCCTCCCATTTTACCGGAACCAGGTACGGTATGCGACCGACTGCTCCAAAATCGCGGAAGAGGTACGCGTACCACTCGCCATTGGGTGTATCAATAAGTCCGCCCTGTGCTACGCCTTTGTCCTGTAATACAACCTTGCCCTCGTAGGGGCCTGTAATGTTGTCGGCACGGTGAACGATAACAGTACGCATGCCGCCTTTGGGCCAGGCAATATTAAAGAGGTAGTATTTCCCGTTCACTTTAAAGAGTTGAGAGCCTTCGGCTGGCAGGCCTACGTTAGGCCCAGCCGGTGCTGTTGCATTTTCGATGAGCACACGCTCAGTACCCGGTTTGGTACCCGACAAATCTTCGTTGAGCTCTACCATGCTCAGTTTGCCAGCGCCCCAGATCATGTACACACGGCCGTCATCATCGAAAAACAGGGTGTGGTCATGCAAAGAGGGTTTAAAAGACGTAGCTTTCCAGGGACCTTTTTCAATGTCGGTTGTAGTATACACATGCGTTTTTCCGGTTGTCTGGGCAAAGGTGGTAACATAGTAGGTACCCTTGTGGAACCGCAGGCTGCTGGCCCAGGAGCCTCTGCCGTAGGTGCTTTTCCCATTGGTCAGCGTCAGCTCATCCACCTCCTCCAGCACATCGTAGGCATAACTTACCAGTTCCCAGTTTACCAGGTCCTTCGATTTCATAATCGGTACGCCGGGGCTCATGTGCATGGTGGTGCTGCTCATATAGTAGTTGTCGCCTACCCGGATTATGGCAATATCAGGCACATCAGCATAAATTATCGGGTTCTTTGCGCCCTGGCCTACTGCAGGCAGGGTTATGAAAATATAAACGATTGCAAGCGCAAGGAGCCGTGAAAGTAAATTTTTCATTTTCGTTTTTTCAATTGGGTGAGTTCAGCCTCCCTGAAGAGGTGGTGAAGAGTAGCAACCTTAACCTGCCTGGCCCGGTGTGATAATCTTGTAATTTCCGCTCAGGTGCATCAGGCTGAACAGGTACAACAAACCGTCGTAATACGGGTCGAAGTATCCATCCTCGTAAGGCTCCAGTTTAGCGTTCCAAACCTCATCCACAAATTTCCAGCTTTTAGCTTGGGTGCCCATAATAGAGGCTGCCCCGGCAGTAGATACCAGGCCCAGTGAGTGGCGTAATTTCTGGAAACCTCCCGCCTGCAGAATCCACTCCGGGCGTGACCCGTCGATGTTGTATTGGTCGTCGTAGGTTTCGATTCCCTGGCTATAGAGGAAGTTCTGAATGCGGCTCCCATACTCCTGCTGCCACTTTTTGTCTTTGGCATACCAGCTGTAATCCATGGCGATGTTCATGGGCACGCGCCAGGAATCGTAGCGGAAAGCATCGCCCATGCGGCCTCTGCTATGGGGGGCACCGCTGAACTCAGAGTAATCTGGTGTAAGGCCAGTTTGGGGGTGAGTAGCCCGGTGCAGGAATACACGAGCCGTATCTGCACAATCTCTGTAGAACTGTTCCCGGCCATCTTTCGCGTATTCGGCCCATACTTCGAAAAATGCCGGTACGTGGTACGATGGGTTGGTCCAGTCATACATGTCGCCTTCAGGCACAAAGTTGATCTGCTTGTGCTCCACATTCAGTACATTTTTGATTCCCATGGTGCCGTCTTTGCTCCACATCGCATCCAGAATTCTTCTTCCTTCGGCATAATAGTTTATACCAGTATCGTTGCCCCACCTGTTCGAAGCGAATAACAGGGAGGTCACAAAATACAACTCGCCATCGGAGGCCGAACCATCTGAATTGCGTTTACCTGTTTTCGGATCTACACTCCAGGCAAAGTAAGCATCGCGGGGTCCGCCCTGGTGTTGCATGTATTTTTTGGTCCAGCGCCAGAGCCGGTCAAACACTTCTTTTTTGTCTAGCTGCACGGCCACCATAAGCCCATAGGAAAGACCTTCTGTACGTGCATCCTTGTTCTTTATATCCGATACATAGGCCATCGAATCGCCCACTTCAAAATAGACTTTGTCGGGTCCTTCGAAGAGGTCGTGATAGGCTTTTGCCAGTTTTGCATCGATTTCAGCCTGCGGATAACCTGCTTCCAGGAATACATTCCGGTACTTGCCGGTTTCCCAGGCTCCGGCTTCCCAGGGCTTCATTTTTCCGCGCGGGTCTTTTACCTCTTCTCCTCCCTGCTTAGCAGTCGAACATCCTGCTACTAAAACCAAACTGATTAGCGTAAATGCCAATGCTGTTACACAAATGTGTTTTTTCATTTGATTCCCTTTATTAAATTAGTGACTGGCCTGAGCGATTTTATATCCCATTAATAACAGCATCTTCGCGCCGTACCGTTTCCCCAGCATTCTGTAACCCTCTGCCGTAAAATGCAGGCGATCCGGTAAGGCGGTACAGCCTTCAGAAGAGATAACATGTGCGTTAGGAATGACTTGAGGCAGTTTTGCGATGATGGTGTTCATGCTGGCACAAGCTCCGTTTTCCTTTTTACCTACTACCTCCCCTGCCAGCAACGGAACCGAACCAGGTTTAAGATGCAGGTCTTTGAGCAGATTATCATAAACACCTTTTACTTTTGCTGGCCACTCCGCATCGCCTGTGTTCGACTCGCCCTGGTGCAGCAGAATTCCTTTAATGACACCATCCTTCTGGGCCAGCCTCGCCATCTCCACCAACCGCCCGTAAGGGTCCTTATCATACGCATCAAGGGCACTCATCATCCAGTCAGGTGCTGCAGCAACATAAGATTGTACGTTATTTTTATCGAACAGCTCTATTTTGCAACCTCCTACAGCCACGTTAATCACACCTACTTTAATACTGTCGGGCAGGTTGGCTACTAAGGTTCTGCCAAAATAATCGGTGGGTGTGAGGCCGGTGGTGCACCTGCTTAACGGAGGCACTGCCGTGTACCACTTCCCTTTTTTCCTGCCCAGGTTAGGGCAGTCAACTGCTTCCAGCACCATAAATCGCTTGTTAACGGCTGTATCCTGCGGTTCAAATTTGGTATGTCCCTCCATGTTAGATTGCCCGAAGGCCAGGTAAATGTGGAAGTTCGGGTTCTGGGCAAAAGCAGCTGTATTTTGTAAAATAAGGGCAGCAACTAAAGAAACCCACATAATGCGTTTCATATCTTTATCTTTATAACTATCTGTAAATCAGATTATGGCCTACAAAAGATTGTTTATCGATTTTGCGGTAATTATTCGAATGAAAATGCCCTTCAGAAGGTATTTTAACATTTTAGTCTCAAGGGTATAATCTTCACAACAAAGCATTGCCAGTTAAAAGCTTCGCGCCGACTACAGCACCTATCGGGTCTACTTTATAACTACCACTAATCAGTAGTAAACAACTGAATTTTTCTAATGAAAACAGCCTTCAGAAGCTATTTTTCCGGAATAGTGCCAAGGGTGTCCGGGCTTTTTCCAGGGGCATGCACCACCAGCACAGTATTTTTGTGCCCTCTGCATTGTATAACTCTTTGCCATTAAGACCTGTCTCTGCAGCTGTCTCCCTTCTGTTTCCCGTTAAGTTGAATGGTCGGAATATTTTGTTAAGAAGACAGCTATTGCACCAACACAAGTCCGCCGTTGGGCTGTATGGTTATTTTCAGTTCTCCTTTTTTGTTGACTGTTGCACTTCTGGTGTAGCTGGTTCTGTCTTTATTGTCGCCGTAAAGCATTACCTTTTGCCCCGCCAGCATGGGCAACTTCAGGTTTAACTCAACCGGTTCTGCAAGGGCATTCACTCCTGCCACGTACCATGTGTTAACATGTCGGCGGGCTACGATGCTGTACTTCCCGGGGTACCCATCTATAAATTTTGTTTCGTTCCAGGTGGTAGGCACCGCCTTCATAAAATCGATGGTGAAAGCGGGTGCATCGTGCAGGTTATTAGGCGTGAGGGCAAAAAACTGTACCGGGTTCTGAAAAAGCACAGCAGTAGCCAACTGAAATACATCTGTTGTTTTCCTGTGATTCCCGCCATCATTGTTTCTGTTGTAGCGTTTGTTTAAAACCACACCACCAAACTCCATGCTGGCCACAGCGTTTCTGATAAAAGGATGCAGGGTTGCGTTAAAAGCTTCGACATCATTGGCGTGCTGGCTGAACATTAGATTCTCGGAAGCCAGCACCGCTTCGCTCCCAACAAAATTCGGAAACATCCGCTCCCAGCCTCTTGGTAGGGTTGTACCATGGAAAACAACCATCAAACCATAATCATTGGCATCCGATAAAAGGTCTTCGTAGAGGCGCATGGTTTCCTGCTTGTCTCCACCAAAAAAATCTACTTTGATGCCTTTCACTCCATTTTGCTTCATCCACTGCATTTCCTTTTTCCGGGCAATGGCCGTGTTCATTTTATTGATGGGCGTTTGAGGGGCATCATTAAAAGAACCGTTGGAATTGTACCACAGAAATACCCCCACTCCTTTCGAAGCAGCGTATTTAATTAACTCCTCCATGCGCTCGTAGCCGATACGCTGGTCCCACAAAGCATCTATCAAAATAAACTGGTAACCTAACTGGTGCGCCAGGTCTATGTACTTTACCTGGTCGTCATACGTCATGCTATTGTCTTGCCACATAATCCAGCTCCAGGTTCCTTTGCCGTGCGTATACTTAACAGAAGGCTCGTATAGCGGCTCTACCACATCATACGCAATGGTGGTTTCTACAATTGGTTTCAGACCCTGGCTAACTGTAATGGTTCGCCAGGGAGTAGTTGCCGGTAAACCTATGGCTGCTCCGGTACTTCCGAACCCGTTATTTTCGGTCTGGTCCGGAAAAGCTATCGTGTAGGTTCCGTCGGGTGTAGGGTCGCTTAAGTGGGAGCCACAGTAAAGGCCCCTGACACCGGTTTCTGAAACAAGGGCCCATTTTTCTCCCATCCGAAAAAGACACGGAAACGTATATCCAAGCCCATTTGCCGACTTGGCAGCAATGTCCTTTTCAACCTGATAGCCTTCTTCGTAACTCGGCTTGGTTCTGGCAAAACCCACCATAGATTTGGACTGCGGTGTTAAAAACCCTTTGGCATGCTGTGGGAAATTAAAACCGGTCGCCTCTTTTTCTACTACAAGCGCTCTCGGGTCTCCTGATTCGGGTATGTGGTACCTAAAGGCAATATCATTATTACTTACTCTGAAAACCACATTCAAAACCTTTTTGTCTTTGTTGGCAAACGAGCATACCAGCTCATTGGCGAGGTAGTGAATTTCAGATTGCTTTATTTTATCCTGGCTATACTTCTGATCGATTGCATTTTGCTTACTTTCCACCAGGGTCATTTCACTGGAAAGATCAATAAGATTAGTCTGTAACCCTAGAGGCGAATTTTCCAGAATTGTTTCGCCGGCAAACGTTACCCGGTATTGCGGCTTGCCGTTTTGCGTAAATACTTCTACCTGTACCTTCTTATCAGGGCTGCTAACGTTAGCCTGCTGGGCCTGGGCCAGCACAGGAAAAAGTACTAATAAATAAATGATGTAGTTAAATACTCTGTTTCCGCTTTTTCTTTTCATCAGAATGTGGTTGTTGTGCTGCCTGTATAATCGATTTTACAACAGGCTTTGCCCTGTTCTCCCTATCAAAAAGTAAGGTATAATCTGTTCGGCCTTTTATAGGCCAGTTGTTTTTCCAGGACTGTCCGTCATTAACTCCCCAAAGCGTTACTCTGTCTATCTTCTCCTGGTGCTTTAAAAAAAGTTTAAAAAAGTCGAGGTAGCGCTCCTGAAAGACATTGTCAACAGAATCGGGCAGGCCAGCCGCATAAGGATTCATTTTCTGCTGATATTCGAAGTTAGCAGACACATCGGCTCCTGTGTTCTCCCAGGGAGATGGAAGCACCGAGAGGTCCAGCTCTGTAATCATTACTTTAACCCCCAGGTCAGAGTAAGCCAATATGCTTTTTTCAAATTCATCAATGGCCGGATACTGTAAGCCAATGTGCCCCTGCATTCCGATGCCGTCTATTTGCACCCCCTGCTGCTGAAGTTTCTTCACCATAGCCACCACACCTTTTCTTTTACCAGGTAGCGCCATAGAGAAATCGTTGTACATCAGTTTGGCACCAGGGTCGGCTTCATGGGCAAATTGAAACGCGAGTTTCACAAAGTCTTCGCCAATAATCTCGTAAAACTTACTTTTCCTCCAGGAGCCATCATCCAGAATCGCTTCGTTTACAACATCCCAGGTATGGATGCGGCCTTTGTAGCGGCCAACCACTGTGTAGATATGGTCTTTCATGCGCTGCACCAGCACCTCCCGAGACACATCATTTCCCTGATCATCTTTAAAAAACCAACGTGGTGCCTGCGAATGCCAGATGAGGGTGTGGCCGTTAATATGCATGTTGTTTTGTTCGCCGAACTCCACAAACCGGTCTGCCAGCTCAAAACGGAATTCGCCCTCTACAGGTTGGAGCATGCCGCTTTTCATGCAATTTTCGGCTACCACGGCATTGAAGTTCTCCTTCACTACTTGAATAGCAGCAGCATCATGGCCCATAATCTGCCGCTCATTAAGAGCAGTACCGATGTAAAACTTGTTTTTATAAGCATCCTTCAGTGCTAATTCACCAGTATCTGGGCTTATAACTTTACAGGCAACACTAAACACGCTTATAACAAGTATTGCTACTCCTGTACCGGATAAATATCTTATATTTTTCATTTTCATACTTTTTCAACTCAAAACCAGGCAAGAAATTAACGACCTATAGCGCCATCCCTCTAACTGATAAATACTATTTATACTGAGAATCCTATGTTAGTGATAATACAAACATTCGTTCAACTACCGATATACAAATCTATTTAACTCCAGAGTAAAGGGAGCATCTTTACATTACAGGTCTTTCCTGCTATGTTACATAAATGAATCTGGCTGTAACATACATTTAACCTGGCGTAACATTATGTCCGTATTTCAATAGAAAACCCTTTTCCTGAGAAAACGGAGTGCCTCGCCAATGAAAAATTTATGCTAGCGCGAGCGTCCTCGTTCATGACTTTTATTGCTGGGCCTCTGGCCGCTTTGATCCTATGCAGCCACACTGTTTTTTAATAATAAAGTGAGACAAGCCCAAGTGAGCCTCGAAGAGTTGCCTGTTTTAGTTAGAGGCAATTCTTCAAATCAAAACGTCCCTCCGGAAATCACTTCCTCTGCTGCTGCTATCAAGCCGACAATCAACTTTGATATGGGAAAAACCTGGTTCTGGTATTATGAGCGCTTTGCTACATTCCTGTAGCTTGCCCCGAATACTTAACGCATCCATTATGAGAGTTGCAACTATTCTGCAGATCTGCCTGTAGTGGTGGCGGGTACTCCCAGAACAGTGTATTCAGAAAATTTGGATGCATCTACAGGCTTGAATAACAGCTGTGCAAACATGTATAAGTCATTTTTCCAGACGTTAAAATCGTGGCCGCCTGGCTCTACATAAAAGATGTGCGGCACCTGGTTACTGGTAAGGTAATCGTGCGTGCGTGTACTTATTCTCATCAGGTTATCCTCTTTTCCGCACGAAACCCAAAGCAGTAGCAGCTTCTTTTTAGCTTCTGCCGGATCAGGAAGCAGTTCCTGGGGTGCTTTCGTATTGGGTGCAGAAGAAAACCCACCTACCCAGGCAAACTTATCCAGGTTTCCAAGGCCGAAATTCAACGACTGCCCTCCTCCCATCGATAAGCCTGCAATAGCACGACGCTTCTGATCTTTATAGACAGGATATTTCTGTTCGATAAATGGAATCAGATCATGGAGCAGATCCTTTTCAAAGGTGGCAAAGGCCTGTACTTTGGTACTGTCGAAGACGTTTCCTTCCGCTCTGTCATTTGGCATGGCCCGGCCATTTGGTAGCACCACAATCATGGGTTCTACTTTACCCTGCGCATACAGGTTATCCAGAATGATCTGAGGCTGACCATTCCGTAGCCACTCATACTCATCGCCGCCAATTCCGTGCAACAGGTATAACACAGGATATTTCTTTTTCTCTGAATAGCCGGGCGGGGTATACACCAATGCTTTCCGTTTTACGCCAACTGTTTTCGAATCGTAGGTCACCGTGTCAACTTTCCCATGCCTGATATTAGCCTGATGTTGATCAAAACCCTGTGGGGCCATTTTTTCAATAGATTGTGCCCAGGACAAAAATGTAGATAAGAATACATAGAAAACTGTAAATGCAAGTTTTTTCATAGCCTCAGTTGTAAGTTACTTGTTTAACTCCGTCTTTAAATCATTCTCCGTTATCATGACTTCTGTAGTTATAGTTTTGAGCACTTAATTACATCAAAACGGTCTTTCTAGGCCTGCTTTTATGCTGATGAAAAACATTAGCCTGAATCTTAATTTCACAGATACGATTTTAGTATCCATTTACGGTATATTAACTCCTATCCAATTAAATGTTAGCAATAAGATTCTCCTGTCCTGCTCGAAGCTTTTCTTATTGCCAACATTTTTTATCATAACTATTTATTTAGATCCATCCAGCGCATCAGCGAAGCCTGAGTAAGCAGGCTTGCGGTTCAGGCCCGATGTCCAGAGGCCGGTCGGGTCTGCGGTCGGGCTCCAGGCAGTAATTCCGTAGCGTTTACCTGCAGGAATAATCTCCATATATTTTTCTACCACATATTTATACATCTCTTTCTGAGCGGTATAGTGAGCTTCAGTGGCTGCGTTCGCAGCAACACCTAAAGCAACCTCAAATTCAGATATTCTAACGTGTTTACCGGTAGCAGCAAGTAATTCCAACATCTCTCTGATACCGTCTTTATTTGTGTCGATGCTGATGCGCATTTGTGTTCCTATGCCGTCCACTTTGGCACCCTGGCTTTCCAGGTACTCTACATACTTTATAAGCTCGCTGCACTTGTTCAGGTTGCTATGCAGGTTGTTGTCGCTTATAAAGAGCAAAGCATTTGCATCGCCGTGTTCCTTTGCCAGTTTAAAGGCTTGCACGCCATAGTCCCGCCCCATATACTCCTGCCAGTAAAATTCATCGGCAGCCAGATTAGCTTTACCTGCTCCTGTTCTTAGCTCAGCAGGATTTGCATCATCGAGCGGCTCTTTTACCACATTCCAGGCATTTACATAAGGCGATAAGTTTTTCACCATACCAGAAATCCAGTGCTCCATGTGGCCCGAAAGAATGGCCTTTTTCTCTTGAGGTGTTTTCTCAACCACTGTAGTTTCGCCACCGGTTGTTGCACCTTCCATGGTCAGCACAATTTTATCCAGATACACTGTGCCAGCAAACTCCCCGTAACTAATTACAAAGCGGCTTCTGGTTGCTGCGTTAATAGTTGTGGCAAGTTGCACATGCTTCCATTCGGTTGTTACATTTACCTGCCCAAAGCCGTTTGAGCTATAATCGGAGCTTTGCATTTCTGGCCTGATAACGCCTTCTGTCGTACCTTTTACCCAAAAACTCAGGTTATAGACTTTACCGTTCTGCAAAGGTCCTCCGGGCAACTCATAAAGTGTCTGAACTTCCCAGAAGCCACCGGTTTTTGTTGGGTTTGTTACCCAAAAGGCCTTTCCGCCCTGTACTCCCATGCCTGCTTCGGTAACGCCCCTTGTAGAGCCGTTACCCCAGCCTCCAAATCCTGCTCCTGTCTCAAAATCACCATCGGGCACCAGGTTGTTCACAATGCGTTCGCCTTGGGTGTCATAAACATAAAAGTTCTTGGCATCCAGTAAATAGGTCACGTCGGGGCTATAGCCTAAATCAAAATGGAGTTTTATCTTATCGCTTTGAAAATCACGGATTCTGAACTTGATTTCCTTCCAACCGGGGCCGGTGGCAAAAGTTGCCATTGCCCTGCCGGTATTCATCCAATCAACTTCAGGTGTATTGTTATTTAATCCTTCAAAAGCTATACGCCCCTCTCCAGGCTTATCAGACTTAATATAACAGATCACTTCATATTCTTTACCGGGCACAACCGTAATCTCCGGGCTCACCAGTTGCAGGTCCTGCGGTTGCGAAGCGCCGTTGCCAGAAACAAGTTTCACTGCTTTTCCTCCACCCATTCCTTCATTTTCAACTACAGAAACACCATTGGTAGCGGTCCACCCCTGAAGCGTTCCTGAAGCTAAGCCGGAAAGGTTTAAAGAATTTACATAGGCAGGCGATTCTACGATCAGCGGCGTAAGCAATCCCTTCAGGTAAGCAGCATTCTGGTTTAAATGCCAGGTAAGCGACTGGCCATAAACAGCGCCACCGCCAGCTTTAACGGTAGAAAGCAAAAGTTCTGCGTTGCCCAGGCTTAGACTTCCGTTTGATTGCACAATGGCTCCGTGGTTCAATTCAGTGCGTGGCGTAACTTCATCAAAATTTCTGTTGATAAGCCTGTACATAACCCCTTTTGCCATATAATCGGCTGACGCAATACCCGCTCCTAACTTAAATGCAGGATTAGCTTCTCTGTTGATATAGGTTTTCAGGTCAGCATACGCATCAATCTCTTCCTGTGCTTCGAAACTCAACGGTTTCTCCACATGATACTCGAGAGGCTCGTGCTCACAGGCAGTTGCCATTACCAGACCTGTAACGCAAAGCCAGATTTTATATAAATGTTTCATATCCTTCTAAATAACAGATCTAAATATTATTTGAGCACGGGAGAAAATGTCTCTATGGCAACCCCACGGTTCCTCATTACCAAAACATCGGTAGAGGTTATTTGCATTTGATCAAAATCAACTTTATAATCCAAGTAGAGAGCATCGCGATCGGTATTACCCCAACTGTTCTTTTCTCCTTTTTTCACGAACTTGCCGCTACCGGTAACGGTGTATGCAGTAGAAGCGGAAGAAACCGTGCAATTGCCCTGCTCATCAAATGTCAGAATTAGATTAACCTCGATATTTCTGCCTTCGCTGTCTTTGTAGATCACCGGATACGCTATCTGGCTCAGCGACTGTGTGGTTAGCTTAACCACTTCATCGTTCTCCACATATTGCTGTTCCCGTACAATGGTTTGGTTAAGCGCAGTATTTCCGTTTTTGCCTGCAACAACATCCTTACCCCTACGCAGGTAAAATCCATGCCATGGGTTAATATACTTTACCGCATACAACACGAAATCTTTGGGAGCCACACCCCAATCACCTGCCACCACTCTGTTTGGGTTCACGACCAATGGTGTACCAGATAAAATAGAATCTGCATTCTCCACGCTGGTCATGCGCATCGGGATAACATAGGTGTTCTTTAAGGCCAGCGGGTCCGCAAAAAACGCAGGAGTAAGCTCTACTTCAACACCACCTATCAATTTGCCCCGCGGAATCACAATCTTGTCTGATACCAACTTGTAGTAGTTTCCGGGCATAGCCTGTATTCCAGTGCCATTTGGATTAAACAACAGATTATTACTAAGGCTGTTATCTACTGTTACACCAACCGTAATATCTTTTTTATTGTCATATACCCCCCCTGTAGTGGCCATAATCTGAAATTTGTACTGGTTATCAAGTGAAGTGTCAAACACATCTTCACCCAGTGTTATGGTTCTTACAGGATACTGATAGGCGAAATAGGTAGTCTGGTATTCATAATCCGGGTACACCCATTCCTGATTGTCGCATGAAGTCAGGATGGCAAGTAAGACTACAAGCTTAAAACATATATTTTTCATCTTTTATATATTTCGTTATATAACTGTTTAGGTAGAAGTAACAGGCTTTATAAACCCTTACCATCCGTTATTTTGTGATAAAGCATTAAACTTTAATATCTCGCTGTATGGAACAGGACCATGCATCATAAATTCATTGAAAATCCTGTCCTCCACATGAATTGTCTGATGATTTCCAGCTACAATCTCAACACCTCGGGCCGGCTCGTTTATAGTTGACTTCCACCGACGTAGATCCCAGAAACGGAAACCTTCAAAGCTCAACTCTAAACGACGCTCATTCTTAATTAACTCGCGCATGGCATTTTGATCAGACCTGATCGACTCCAGGTAATTGTCTGGCTGGGTAATGCCGGCGCGTCTTCTGATATTGGAGATCACATCGTAGGCAGAGAACCCGAAAGCGCCGGTTCCCGAAGGCCCCCAGGCTTCATTTGCAGCTTCGGCATAGGCAAGGTATAGTTCCGTATACCGGATACGGGGCTGATAGCGAGGCTGGGTGTTGGTCGACTGTGGGTTAAGGTTAACATCCTGACGGAGCAGTTTCTTTAAATAGTACCCTGTGCGTGTAGAGGTCTCCACCCTTCTGAAGGCATCATTGGTAGTACCATCTGCTGCCGTTACCACTGTAGTATTGTTAACGCCGGCTGTGCCTCCGTTTACCAGGATATACCGTGATAAACGTGGGTCGCGGTTGGCATAAGGTGCCGCAGGGTTAAAATTGCTTGAGGCATGTGTGATCGGGAAGCCGTTGCTCATCGGAAATGCGTCTACCAGATTCTGCGTAGGATTTAACCGGCCACTGCCGAAAAGAGTGGGAGGAAAATGCTGTTGCTCCAGCGTATTACTTTGGCCAAGGTCGGTCCTCCACAGAATCTCCCGCGGATTAGCACCCGATGCCAGCGCTGCAATCTCTGCTGTTTCGGCATACCAGGTTCCACCCTTAGGGTCCAGCCCGTTTATACCTCCATTCAGCTGCAACACTTCGCCGGCATATCTGGCAGCAACCTCCCAGGTAGTGGTGTTGCCGGTGCTATAGGCAGGGCTAGCGGCCAGCAGGGCAGCCTGAGCTTTAATACCCTTTGCAATACGGGCTGTCATACGCTGCCGGGCAAATTCACCAAACACACGATCGTACCTGTCTATAACATCTACCTCGTTACCAATACGATATTTTTCAGGAACCTGAGAGATGCTGGTTATCCTGGTATAATCTAAAGGAAGGAGTTCCTCGGCTTGCTTCAGATCGCTGTAAATCTGCTGCATACAAGCCTCGAATGTATCGCGTGGTTTATTGAAATCAGAATCCTTGTCCTCAGGCTCCAGTACGATAGGAACCCCAAGCAACGTACCGCCACTCCATCCGGCATGGTTCTGCAGTAAATGATACATAAAAAGTGCCCGAAGTCCGTATGCTTCACCTTTCATCCGGTCTCTAAACAACATACTTACATTCGGATCGTTGGCCCACTGCACCTTATCAACCTCCCTCAGCATGATGTTGAGGTACTGAATGGCTGCTTTAGCGTTTGTCCACTGGTTAAACGGGTCCATGTTTGCTGCCCACTGCCCGGTAGCTGCTCTTAAGTAATTATTGTTAACATCGTTACTTACCGCATCATCAGTTGCCACATCATTAAAGGAGTATCCGTTAGTCGGGATACGGGCGTATCCGTTCAGCAGGATTCCCTGCGCAAAAATAGGTTCTCCATGCATGGCATCAATCTCCCGTATGTTCTGGTTGGCAGGTTCGAACATATCCTCACAGCTACTAAAGGTAAAGGCTAGTGCTAAAAAGAATAATAATTTCCTTTTCATATCTTTCAAATTTTAAATTCTTATTAGAATGATGCTTTCACACCTACATTATAGAAGCGGGTTTGAGGAGCATTGCCTACATTCATCTCCATTAATTCACGCTCTTTAGAGACTGTGAGTAAATTGAAGCCACTGGCATATACACCCAATTCACGAATAAATGAGTTGCCTAATACGCTTTGAGGCAAGTCATATGAAATCTGCACTTTAGGCAGATCAAATCTGTTGCTCTTATAAAGCCAGAAGTCTGAATTTCGGAAATTGTTGTTTCTGCCTAATGTGGTCAGTCGCGGATAGGTGGCGGTAGCTTTTGTTTCCTCTGTCCAGCGCTCACGTGCTACCTCTGAATATTTGTCTTCGCCAGCCATCCAGAAATAAGAGTTGTTTTTCATGGCGTGAGCACCGTAGCGGCCAAGTCCTAAGGCAAAAAAGGTAAAGTTTTTCCATTTAGCTGTCAGGTTCAGGCCCAAGGTAAGAGGAGCGCCGTACCAACCGCCCCGTCCCAGGAAAACTTCATCCTGCGCATTAATAAGGCCATCGCCATTCTGATCTTTGTATTTAAGATCACCTGGTCTTACCTGACCAAAAGTCTGTGTTGGGGAGTTGGCTATGTCTTCATCATCCATAAAGAACCCTTCGCTTTGTAATCCCCAGATGGCATCCAGCGGTTTGCCCTGTCTGTTCTGATAGTCATCTTCGTACAGCTCGGCCCGCCTGGTGGCTTTGGTTTTATAGTAACTTCCTACAAACCCTACCGTCCAGGCTACTCCTCCGAGTTGCTTGTTCAGGTTCATGTTGAAATCGAAACCTACCCTGCGGTCGTTGTTATAGTTAACATAGGGAATAAAGGAAGAATTAGGCCAGCCTGTAGTGAAGTAACTCGGGTATAAAGCAGATGCCTGTACCACATTTCCGGTCATTTCGTTGGCGAAAAATGTCCCTTCCATGGTTAGCAAACCCCTGAACAAAGACGCTTCGGCCCCTACATTCACTTCGTCTCTCCTGGCAAATGTTAAGTCGGGGTTAGATCCTCGTCTTGAGTCGGTGGTCCTGTTAAGGGAACCGTCTCTCCAGCTATACCATGCGCCGTCAGTCTGCGTGTAGGCATCTGTGTAGAGGTAATAGTCTGAAATATTCAGGTCGGTATGTAACCTGCCCGCTGACACAAACAGTTTCAGATTATCTACCACAGAGGAACCTCGCAGAAAATCCTCTTCGCTGATGCGCCAGCCCAAAGAGACAGTAGGTGAAAAGGCCTGGCGGTTAGCCTCCGGTAGCCTGGCAGAGTGAACAACCGCACCGTTAAAATCGGCATAGTACCTGTTTCTGAAATTGTAACCCAGGTGAAGCCCCAGGTTGGCATTACTTGTTTTGTGATACTCTCCTGAAGTGGCCTGTTGGAACCCGTTGGCAACCAGCATGGCTGAAATGTTGTGGTTGTCGTTTACCGTGTTCAGGTAATTAAGCTGCCCCGTTAAAGCTAATGTCTGCCTGTAGGCGCTACCAGATATATTCTGGTTGCCAGACCTGGCATCTACGCCATATTGGGTTAAACTACTAATCTGGTCGTATCCGGCATAGTTATTCCAGCTCGCCTGAAATACGGCATAATTGTTATCAAAAGACTGGTTATAGGAGGTGGCGTAATCTACTCCGAAGGTGGATTCAAAACTTAAGCCTTTTACAAAATTGTTTAAATCTGCACCAACTGCTGTATTAAACTGAAACTGGCGGCTGGTGTACTGGTTGCTGCCACCGGCATAAATGGCTGCAAACGGGTTTGTCTGGTCTAATTGTGTACCACCTAAAACATATTTGCCATCTACTATATTTCTGGTATTGTTTACCATCTGCCACGAAGCTTCATCGTTTTCTTCGATCATGCTGAGAGGAATAAGCGGAGAAAATCTGTAAGGACGAAGTGTAGACGCACTTTGCCAGTAATTTGTATTCACTCCCCGTCCATTATAATAAATAGCAGAAGCATCTACTTTAGCATAAATAAAATCAGTTATATCCACATCAACATTTCCGCGAACATTAAAACGATCCGAATTATTATTGTCAACTGCTTCGCCGAAGTTCAGTAAAGAGCCTGCTGTATTGAACCCGACATTTGTATAGTAGCGGGCTTGTTTGTTACCTCCGCTTATCTCCACCGTACCGTCGTATCGGTTATAGGACTTTTTCAGGTACTCCGATGAGAAATAATCTACATCAGGGTATCGGTAAGGATTTACACCGGAAGCATGATTATAAATGGTGTTCTCTGTGTATAGTTCACTTAACCCGTCGTTTCGGCGAGCCTCATTATACAGGGTCATATACTCAGCTGAACCAAGGTACCTGGGGTAGCTTTTTGGCACATGCACGCCACTGTTTACCCTGGCCCTGATCTGAAGCTCTTTTGCCTCGCCTCTTTTTGTAGTAATGTATACTACACCTTTGGCACCACGACTACCGTAAAGAGCAACCGCTGACACACCTTTCAGAAAAGTAATCTGTTCGATTTCGGTGGGCATGACACTTCCCGGATCACGAGGCACTCCGTCTACTAATACTAAATAACTATCCATACCCCAGATATTGCCATGGAAGCCATTAACCATACCTTCCATATTCTCCAGACTTGAGATCGTATAGTTTTTTTCCAGCATTTCAGCCACGTTAATAACTGAAATGTCTCCCTGCAGATCTTTTCTGGCGACTTGGCGATGGGCAACCTGCACCGGCCTGGAATTCTGGTCCAGGTCCATAGTAATTTCGCCTAGTTCTGAAGTGGCAACAACAGAGGTTGATTTGTACCCGGAGGCGCCCACTGTCAGGATAGTATTTGGCAATGTGCTAATGGTAAACGCGCCTAAAGAATCTGTAACTACTGCAATATTATTTTCCAGTTCATTTTTAACCACAACCCCACGAAGCGGCTTTCCACTGGCGTCACGAACGGTTGCCTTAACATTAATCTTATCAGAGGTTTGGGCATGCAGCATCACTGGCAATACTGTGATGAGAGCACCTAGTACCACTTTTTTATATAAGTATTTCATATGTTCAGTTTTAAACTTTTTAAATGCATACTATCACTGGGTTTACCAACCCGGATTCTGACCGAATTCCGGATACATGTTTACCTCATTGTTCTTTAGTGGCAACCAGTAGTGTTTTTCACTGAACTTGCGTTCCAATATGACCGTCTCTCTTAAGTTGGCTACCTTGTTCTGTTTAGGGTCCTGGGTATTAAACTCACCTACCCGGTCAAACTCAACCGACTTTTTAAGAGTGTAAGGGCTGTCTATTAACAATAACCAGCGGCGAAGGTCATTAAAGCGGTGCCCTTCAAAAGAGAGTTCCACTGCGCGTTCGCGTCTTAATTCAGCCATAAATGCATCTGCTGAACCCAGAAACTTGCCAGCTACCTGACCTACGCCGGCCCTGTCGCGAAGCACATTAACCGCCTCAACTGCATTCTTACTGTAGCCAGGAGTTTTGCCGGTTGGGGAGCCATATGCCTGCACAGCAGCTTCTGCATACATAAGGTAGATATCTGCTAAGCGCATGTAGGGAATTTTAATATGCAGGTTATTGCCGTAATCAAAACCACCATCGTACCTGTTAGCCGTTATGGGAATAAATTTGTACAGCAGGTATCCGGTACGGCTGCCAGTAGCTACATTCCTGTAATTTCCGCCGGTGTAGAGGTTCGCATATCGGATAGAAGCATCTGTACCTGCAGGTAAGCTTCCCTGAACTGTTTTTATACCATCGTACACAATGTCATGGTAAAACCGTGGGTCCCGGCCACGCCAAGGATATTCAGGATCGTAACCAGATTCCGGATCAGCCTTTGTTATATCCTCGATAGGCAACCCGTTTGCCATGCCATAATAGTTTACATAATTAGATGTTGGCAGGAAACTAATTGTTTCATCGGTTAATAGCGGTGAGGGCTGATACTGCTTACTTGTATTCCAGTTCGATCCGTTTGCACCCCACGTTGGCGCCCGGAAAATGGCTTCCGTGCCTCCAGGCATCCGCCAGTTCTGCCCTGTGGTATAAAAGTTACTCGAATACTGGGCAAAAGGGACTAATGCGTAAGGAGTTTGTCCGCTCTCAACCAATGTTAGTAACTCACCGAATGCCTCTGCAGCTTTCTTGCTGAACTCCTGGTCATAGGTCTTGTTTCCTTTCGATACATGATTCATCAGGGGGCTTGCCGCCCAGAGATAATTCTTCCCTAAATAACCCAGTGCCATAATCTTATTGATGCGTAGGTCATTCTTGCCGAGTGTCCTTCTGCCTGCAGTGGTATTGTCCCAGTTAGTAGGCAGTAACTCTGCAGCTTCTTTAAAATCCTTAGCCGCTCTTTCTGCGCATTCCTGATAACTAAGCCGGGCCAGTCTTAAAGGCTGATCGGAAGGGAGTACATAATCTATGTAAGGTAGCCCTCCAAAATACTGCATGAACTGAAAATGGAACCAGGCCCTGAAGAATAGCAGCTGTCCTTTAATAAGCTTTTTCTCTTCTTCGGTGGCATCTGTCATTTTATCGAGGTTCTCGAGGCCAATATTGGCTTTGCGTATGCCATACCAGCCGAGCGGCCACAGTCTTCTATGCATCCGGTCATTTGATGTTGTAGTGGCATTTCCGCCACCATCCATCCATCCGGCGCCCCAGCCATCGTGCTGCCGCTGCCATCCCCAAAAATCTCCGTTCTCTATTTTAACTATAAAATGGAAAGTCTGGGAGGTAGACTGAATTTCGTCGTCTCCCCAGTTCCAGGAGTTGGTCCAGTAGGCATTGGTAAAGTCAGGAACGCAGTGGTAAAGCTCTTCCGTAAAACCCTGAAAATTAACAAAGTTCCGAAAGGCATCGTCTTGAGACACAACAGAATCAGGTGTTCTTTCCAGGTAATCTTCGCAAGAGGCAAATAAGATTAAACTCAGAGCAAAACTTCCTCTTACAATATATTTCAAAAACTTCTTCATGATAGTTTAATTTAGAAAGTAATGTTAGCGCCCAGGTTGTACCTTTTAACAGTTGGGTAAGCTCCCTGAGAAGCCCATCCTGTTCCTGCAAAATTAGATTCTCTATCGTCAGGCATCTTTGTCCATAAGAGCAGGTTATTGCCGTTCAGGAAAATCCTCATATTGCTCACTCCTAAGCTTTTTACAAATTTGGATTCCAGGGTATAGGCGAGCTCCAGGTTTTTCAGACGGATATAGGACCCATCGAACATATATTGATTTCCTCTGTAATAACTGGCTGGCGTAGAGATCCAGCGTGGCAGCGGGGTATCGGCATTCATATTGTCTTTAGACCAGTAGCTACCTTCGTCGTACACCACGTTATTCTGGGATCCGAAGCTACCGAATACCACCTGCCGCGTTACGTTATTTACACCGTAGAACTGGACAAAGCCACTAAAGCCTTTCCACTCAAAGCCTAGTGTAGTGTTATAAGTGTTTTCGGGGTTTCCGGAAAATCCATAGGGAATATTGTCTTGTGCGTCAATCACACCGTTACCATCAAAGTCTATGATATGGTAATTCCCAGGTATCTTCTGACCATCGTTCTGGTTATGGATAGTACTTGCGTACAGCTCATCCCAGGTATTATAATAACTGTGGTTTACATGAGAAAAAGCCTGCCCAATTCGTTTTTCTTCTCTTTTCTGATAGTCGGGAAGCAATTGCGGGTCGTCAGCATAAATCACTTTGTTTCTGGCATGCGTCATGTTTATGTTAGACCACAGGCGCAATCCATTTCCGAACCTATAATTCAGGTTTAATTCATACTCAAAACCCTGGTTTTGTACTTCCCCAAGGTTGGCTGTCGGGGCTTGTGTACCGTAGTAAGACGGTATGGCGCGGCTGCCACCAGGTAATAAAATCTCCTTGCGCCTGTCGTTGAAGTAATCTACGCTACCCTTTACAAAGCCTTTTAAAAACTCAAATTCTATCCCTACGTTTCCTTTTGTCACCGTTTCCCAATGAACATCCGGGTTTCCTACATCGGTTTCTCTATACCAGGTATAGGGGCTTAGTTCTCCGCCCTCCCCAATTACACCCAACTGAGCGCGTCCTGCATAAGCCCAGTTCGTCATAAAGAGCCATCGCCCCTGCACATTGTCATCCCCGATCTGCCCGTAGTTGGCCCTGATTTTCAGGTAGTCCAGGAAGGAGATGTCTTTCATGAAATTCTCATTGGAGATCATCCAGCCGATGCCACCTGATTGGAAGAAGGCAAAACGGTTCTCTTTGCTGAATTTCTCCGAGCCTGTGTAGGCCCCGTTGTACTCAAACATATACCTGCCGTCGTAATTGTAGGTAGCACGATACACCCAGTCCTCCCGAACACGTGGAACTTCGCTACCGGTAGCATATTCGTTGCGGTTAACCAGGCCCATGGATGTGATGTTGTGTTTCTGCCCGATTGTAGTGGCATAACTAAGCTGAGCCTGGTAGAAAAGCCTGCGTTGTGAGTATCTGTTATCAACAGCGCCGGCAGTAGTGGTCCAGGCTACCGGCTCCTGAAAATCAAACCTATTATTGGTGTCAAAAGCTTCCCTGTAATACACCTGGCCTGTGGCAGGATCGATCCACTTTTGCTGGGTAGCATTGTTAGCGTCGTTAATTCCTCGGTTGGCTTCTACAAATGTATTATCGAAGGCAAGAGTACCGGCAAGCTTGAGGCCTTTAGTAATAACATCCAGGTTCTGCTCCAGGGTAAAATCTGTATTAAGGCGTGCCGTTGTGGTAATTCTGGTTCCAGTGGTAGCCATTACCCGCATAGAGTTTTCTGCTCTACTGGCAATAGGCGCATAATAACCCCAGGAACCATCTGAATATCTTGGATAAAATACGTCGGGCGCATTGTTGTAGGCAGCAATCCATGCATTATATTCATTCACCTCTATTCTTGGCCTTTGCTGCACTCCGTAAGAACCGGAAAGATTACTTTTTAAAACAGTGGTGGGCGTTAACCGGAAGTCCAGGTTGCTCCTAACGTTCATGCGATTAAAGCCATAACCACCCTGATACCCTCTGTTATTGTCGTTAACTTTAAAAAGGTCGTTTTCCTGCAGATAGTCTAAACTGGTGAAGTACTTTACGAGTTTGGTTCCTCCGCTTACATTGAGGCTGGCATTATAAGACATGGCGTAGTCCTTAAACAACTCATTTTGCCAGTCTATATTCGGATATCGCTCCAGTTCTTCGGCATTGGCCGGGTTCCGGTATTTTTCGATTACTGCCTGTGGCACATAGTTTGCCCAGGATTCCGGCCTCAAAGATAGCTCGTTCTCTATTACCCTATTTCGGACCTGGTACGTGTCATACGCATCGGCCTTACCTGGCAATCTGGAAGGTGACTTTAAAGTGCTTTGCACCCTGGCCCTGATCAGGGCTTTGCCTTCGCTACCTCTTTTGGTGGTGATCAGGATTACGCCATTGGCTCCTCTTACCCCATATACAGCAGTAGCCGAGGCATCTTTGAGCACAGACACAGACTCAACCGAACTGATGTCTACACTATTCATCGGGCGTTCAATGCCATCCACCAGAATGAGCGGCGATGCGTTATTCCAGGTGCTGCTACCACGAATCAGAATCTGGGGATCTTCCTCACCAGGCATGCCGCTACTCGCCATGGTAACCACACCCGGCACGTTGCCTGTTAAGGCTGCTCCAATACTTTGTACCCCACCGGCCCGTTCCAGAACCTCCCCTTTAGTTTGAGATATAGCGGCAATAACGCTTTCTTTCTTCTGTTCGCCGTACCCAACTACTACAACTTCACTCAACGTTCTGGAGTCAGCCATCAGAGTTACGTTAATCACACGCTGAGTTCCAACAACTACTTCTTGTGTTATATAACCAATATAACTAAAGGCCAGTATCGATTCCGAGGACGGCACCTCTAATGTAAAGTTACCATCTATATCAGTAGCCGTCCCCGCACTAGCTCCTTTTACATACACACTTACACCAGGAACACCCTGCTTTTCATCATTTAATATTACTTTGCCTGTAACTGTCCTGCTTTGTTGTGGAGTGGTCTGTTCATTGGCTGCTACCACCAATTCATCAGCAAACAGGTAAACATGATCATTGCTGTTTAGTCGGAAAGTGCTTTCAGATGCCCATGATACTCCAACTAAAAAACATTGAACAGAAACCCCAATAAAGGCATATTTGACCATATGCAGGTTTTGTCGTAGTAATTTTTTCATATAATCATTTTTTATTTTAACTACTTGAATGGTCCTTTTAATTAACAAACACCACTAACTGAAAATCAATTAGTTAACCAACAAAATCATCTAAGGCAGCACTAATACGTTATTCCCGATTTATTCTAACTAGTATCGATTCCCATGTTCACGGTAATTTGGTTTGATGGAATTTTTACTTCATTTCACCTTTTCTAAAAGTTGCTTTGTGACGTACATCGCTATATCGTCGCTGGCAAAGCCGAAGGAGCCACTCTGTTCTAAGCCATATATTAACTTTTACCTTTTAGCACACGGTGTCTTTATTTTAAGCGCCTTTAGCTCAACACACCCGTTGTTATATACTATTCTGGCTGTTTAAGCTAAAATCAGACTTGTTTCAAAAAGCTAGTTAAAACAACATATAATCCTATTCATTTTTCATGGACGTTATGTAAGCAAGTATCTCCGTTAAGTATTTAATTCTTAATTGAAGAATAGGTCCTGACTGGTAATCGTATCCAGTTGTTTACTCTATATATTGAGCCTGTCTTGCACTGGATTTAATCCGGCCTACTTAGCCTTGCAGCAAAGGTTTAAATTGGCTGTAACCAACCTTTACATCTGATCATCCCGCTTTCAAATCAACTAAAATTGCCTGCTGAAAAAATTATTTAATGAGCCTGTATCTATCTTCTCTATTCAGAAAGCCTCCTGTTTAAGACTGCTTGTAGCGGCTAACACTTCTTTTTATGGCTACACACGCGAGCTATTGCTTGGCATGGCGAATAAGCCATTATTCTTATAATAAAACACTTAACACCTTAATGACTTAACAAACATTAGTTTCTTTATCCAGAAGCAAATATATTCTATCAAAGGAAACGGCGAACAAATTCATGTTACACACCTTTCGTGTTATGTTACATCCACAAAAAACAATGTTACACATGTTTGTTCCACTGTAACATTATGCCCGAATTATACTGGAAAGACAGTTTTTACACCTAAAGAATATCGATTTAGAAATAAGATGGGCTAAACAAACTGGTAACAAATGTATTACTCTGTAGAGGGCGTGTAATAGCCTGTAAGAACATTTCAGCCTATGTACACTTATGTAACACAGGGGCTGGCATGATAAATTATTCTAATGAAAACGTACCTCCTGAAGTTCTCCTGCTCCTGATGCAGCCATGACACAAACTGCTGAGGTTATAAAGGCTCAACAAGTGGCTATGCTAAAGCTTCTGCTGTTGCCTCTCGCTACCAAGATCCTTTCAGGAGGACAAAACCGGGTGGCGGAAATAGAAACAATTCCTTCCTGGCGCTGCATAAAGCTTACAATGTGTGTTTGTGTACAGCAGCAGTAGTAGTATAAAATACTGCTGGAGGGGCGTTTTCATTAGAATAATTTACCTGAAGCCAACAAAGAACTGTTAACTAACAATAGTTTTTATTTGAGCCAACATTTATATTGAATTTAGCTACGATAGTGCTAATTTTATTGCAGGAATTTGTTTACAACCTGTATTATAACAGTAAACTGTTTAGAATTCATTTTTTACAATTGCCTGGTTATTTTAATTTTAGTAGACAAACTAAACCTGACAACCGGATGTTGACATAGTTAATAAGTCCTGAACAGAGTTTTTATAATCGGTTAAGTCTCCTGCACCTAATAAATATTTTGCATTGAAAAAATTTTACAAGCTTTTTTTGCTGTTCTTCTGGATATCTAGTTTTGCCTGCGCACAGTCCGGGAAACTGTTTTCTGTGGATATGGAGCTCTCTAACAGCCTCATTTACCAGGTGTACCAGGATAGTAAGCAGATTATTTGGGTTGCCACTGAAGATGGCCTGAACCGGTACGATGGCTCTAAGTTCACTATTTATAAACACGATCAGCGAAACCCACAATCTATACTGAGCAACTACGTACGCCTCCTGTTCGAAGACAAAAAAGGGCATCTATTGGTAGGGTATTTTAATGGTTTGCAGTTATACGATCATGCTACGGATTCATTTAAGCAAATACGGCTTTTACAGGGTAGCAACGATAACCATGATGCTCATGTACTCAGCATAATTGAACGGAAAAATGGAGAGATCCTGATTGGGACTGCTGGCTTTGGAGTGTTTTCGCTACGATTTGAGGGGAGCGAACCTAAAGTGCAACAAATACAACAACAGGTTCCAGCCTATTTTATCGACAACCTTTTTGAGGACAAATATCAGCATCTTTGGGTATCCACCCAAGACAAAGGCCTCTTCCGGATTGGCAACGATGGTAAAATAAAGTACTTCCTCGCCTCCAAGGAATTGCCCAGAAACACAGTTGCCAGTTTTTGCCAGGACAAAGCGGGCAACATGTACCTGGCTAATCTGAGCAATGGGCTTTTTATCCACAATAAAGCTACCGACGACTTTACCCAGATCCCCTATCCTCCCTCTCCAAATTTAGCCATCAGAACAGTGCACCTAAGCAAAGAGGGTGAGCTGTATCTGGGAACCGATGGCGAAGGAGTGAAGATCTATGATCCGAAGAAAAAAATAATTACGGATGGAAATTTTAATGTGGCGACCTTCAATTTCGAAAAATCGAAAGTGCACTCCATTCTTCAAGATCATGCCGGGAATCTTTGGTTAGGCATTTACCAAAAGGGCGTAATGCTCCTGCCCGCCAGCGCCAGTAACTTTAAGTACATTGGGTATAAATCCATAAACAACAACGTAATCGGCTCTAATGCCATACTCTCTATTTTCGAAGACCATGAGGGCACACGCTGGATTGGTACAGATAGCGACGGCCTTTACGGAATTGATACGAAGGGTGAACAAAAAGCTCATTTCAGCCATACAGATGATCCCGCCTCTGTTCCCTCCTCCATTATGAGCATTTACGAAGATTCAGACCAAAACCTTTGGCTGGGTTCGTACTTGCAAGGCTTGGCGAAAGTTAACCGCAAAACAGGAAAATGCGAATTCTTAACTATGGTTCGGGATCAGAACAACGATCAGGTAGAGCGAATATTCAGTCTGGTAGAAGACCGGCAAAAGACCCTCTGGATAGGCAGTATGGGAGCCGGCCTTTTCTCTATGGACTTGCAATCGCAGAAAATCACACAATACGTTGCTCCTTCAGGGTTTAATAATGAGAAT
This sequence comes from Pontibacter qinzhouensis, assembly GCF_008017455.1. Taxonomy (GTDB): domain Bacteria; phylum Bacteroidota; class Bacteroidia; order Cytophagales; family Hymenobacteraceae; genus Pontibacter; species Pontibacter qinzhouensis. Next base: position 55,050 of record NZ_VRTY01000024.1, read on the forward strand.
GAAAAGAACTTCCTCCATAACCGCTGGATCACCTCCCTCCTGCACACAAGCAAGAATAAACTTTATATCGGCACCTACGATGGCCTGAGTTGCCTGGACCTGAAAACCAAAAGTTTTGTATCTACGCACGGCACCAATAATTTGCTGCACGGCAATATTGTATACTCCTTGCACGAAGACCAAGCAGGCAACATCTGGATTGGTACCTCAAAGGGGCTGATGCATTTAGACAGCAAGACAAGTGAGATAAAGGCCTATACTATGGACGACGGCCTGCCCAGTAATGTTATATGTGCTATTAAAGGAGACGAAGCCGGCAATATTTGGCTTAGCACGAACTACGGCATCACCAAGTTAAACCCCAAAAGCAAAAGCTTTATCAGTTACTATGCCAACGATGGCTTACAGGGAAATGAATTCAGCAAAGGAGCAGCGTTCGTTAACGGCGAAGGACAAATCTTCTTTGGCGGGATAAACGGCATTACCTACTTCAACCCTGCTGAAATCCCTGCTATTATCTCCAGTCCCGGAAAAAAGCTGGAAGTTCGCATCACAGGCTTTTATCTGCATAACCAGACCGTGATAAAAGGCATGAAATCGGGCATGTTTGAAATTATAGATACCGCTGTAATGGATGCTTCTGACTTCCACCTCTCGCACAACGACAACTCCTTCAGCATAGAGCTGTCTGCCATGGCCTTTGCCAATCCGGAGCGGATCACCTACCAGTACTCCCTGCAGGATGGAGATTGGATTAGCCTTCGCCCGGGAACAAACACTGTTAACTTTACAGATCTGGCTCCCGGCACTTATCGCTATAAGTTTAGGGCAAAAGATTACAGCCATTACTCTGATATAGAAGAAATTACAGTGCTTATTTCGCCGGCCTGGTATTTTTCTGCCTGGGCTAAATCTGCTTATATGCTATTAGCGGCAATCGTGTTCCTGCTGGTAGTACAGCAAATACTTCACCGGCAGCGTACACGGCAGAAGATGCGGGAGCACATGCATGCCAAGCAGATTAATGATGCCAAGCTGCAGTTCTTCATTAATATCTCCCATGAGATTCGTACTCCTATGACCTTGATCATCAGCCCCCTGAAAAAACTGATGTCGCAGGACAAGGACCGGGAGCGCCAGAAAACTTATGCCACCATGCATCGGAATTCTGAACGTATTCTGCACCTCATTAACCAACTAATGGATATCCGCAAGATAGACAAGGGACAAATGCAGCTGAAATTCCAGGAAACAGAAATCGTTGGTTTTCTAGGAGAGCTGTGTGCTATGTTCGACGAACAGTGCCTTTCTAAAAAAATCGACTTACGTTTTCACCACAAGATAGAGCAGCTACCGGTCTGGGTAGATCCTAACCATTTCGATAAGGTCATCCTTAATGTGCTGTCTAACGCATTTAAATTTACGCCCGAAAACGGCAAAATCGACATTTACCTCCATACCGGGGAAGATACGCGTGCGACAAATGAGTTGCGCCAATATTTTGAGATTATTATTGCAGATAGTGGCATCGGCCTTGCAGAAAGCGAGCAGGAAAAGGTTTTTGAGTGTTTTTACCAGGTCCAGTCTACCCATAATCATTTTGTAGGAGGCACAGGCATTGGCTTAAACCTAACCCGGTCCATTGTAGATCTCCATTACGGCGACATCAGGGCAGAAAGCAACAAAAATGGCCAAGGGTGCCGCTTTATTGTACGCCTGCCCTTAGGCAAGAACCACCTGGAGGCAGAAGAACTGGTGGCCAACACACTACCTGTCAGGCAGAAATCAGATCCTGCCGTTCTCGCTTTACCAGCAGAAGATGCAGAAGAGGTTAAAGTACGATCAAGATCAAAAAGCCATGTGCTTGTTGTAGATGATGATGATGAAATCCGGAAGTATATCTGTCAGGAATTTGCCGCAGCGTACCACATGACAGCCTGTAGCAATGGAAAAGAAGCGCTTTCCATTTTATTGAATAAAACACCTGACTTAATTATCAGCGATGTAATGATGCCTGAAATGGATGGCATTACGCTCTGCCGAAAAATTAAACAAAATGTGAATATTAATCACATTCCAATTGTTCTTTTAACAGCCAAATCGGAAGAGGAAGACAACTTAGAGGGTTTGGGTATTGGAGCTGATGCCTATATGGTAAAACCATTCAATATCGAGATTTTAAAAAAGACAGTTCAGAACATCATCAGGAACCGGGAGATGCTCAAAAACAATTTTGGGGGCAATCAACACCAGCAGGATAAAGTTCAGAAAGTTGCTGTAAAGTCGGCAGATGAAAAATTGCTGAATAAGCTCTTCGACATTATCAATCGGAACATCGACAATCCTGCCTTAAGCGTTGAAATGATAGCCAGTGAAATTGGCATCAGTCGCGTGCATTTACATCGCAAGATGAAAGAACTAACCAACCAGTCCACACGTGATTTTATTCGAAACATCCGCCTGAAGCAAGCGGCAGATCTACTCTCCAGCAAACATCTTAATATTTCTGAGGTAGCCTTTGCAGTAGGGTTTACAAACCTCGCCTCTTTTTCGACTGCCTTCAAGGAGCTTTATGGAGTACCTCCAACGGCTTATATGGAAGCGCATGTAAGTCAAGAAAACAACATAATGACTATTTCATAAAATCGGACAAGTTGCTCTCTTTAAACCGGTAATAAACCATTGCAAAAGCTACGATTATCATATTTTATCTCGGTAAGGTAAGGTTATCGCTGTTTAAGCATATAGAAATCATGCAATACTTATTTTCCGCGAGAAAAATAAGTATTGCACTCACTCAAAGTCTTAGCAAGTTTATGAACCAAGATGGAAAGTTTGGATCAGTAACTTCCGCTATGCCTCATTCAGAGCCTTTACAAAGCGTAGCATGTTATATAGGAGCAAAAAGAAAAACGAATTTGAAATAAGCCAGATGAGAAAAATATTGATACTAATTCAGGTAGTGTGGTTTACAATGCAGGTAAGTTATGCCCAAATAACAAATACCAAGATTATCGACAATGGAAGCAAGGGAGACTACAAATCCATTGCCGTAACGGAAAAATCGCTTCCTGATTTTGTTGTGTACCGTCCTCAAAATATAAAAGAAGCTGTTAAAAAGGAAGGAATGCTACCTGTTATAGTCTGGGCAAATGGCGGATGCATGAATTCATCTATCCATCACGAACGTCTGCTCTCGGAAGTTGCCTCTCATGGGTACATTATTGTAGCCATTGGCGAACTACAAATGGCCGTGGAAGAACGAGTACATGCGCACACTACAGACACGGAACTTTTAAAAGGTATCAACTGGATTTCTGAACAGGCGAAGACGAAGGGCAATGACTATTATAATAATGTAGACCTAAGTAAAATTGCTGTAGGCGGGCAGTCTTGCGGTGGAGCGCAAGTGATGCGAATTGCGGATGACAAGCGAATAAAAACCTACATGATGTTTAACTCCGGCATGGGCGATATGACGATGGCTGGAGCCAGCAAAGAATCTTTAAAAGCATTGCACGGTAAGATCATTTATTTAGAAGGTGGAGAATCGGATGTTGCTTATAAAAACGCCCTCCTCGATTACGACCGAATAGATCATGTTCCTATAGTCTTTGCCAACCATTTAACAGCCGGACACGGAGGAACTTTTGCAGATGAGAATGGAGGATCCTTCGCCAGCATGACACTCGATTGGCTTGACTGGCAGTTCAAAGCCAAAGATAACTCCCACATTTTCCTTCAGAATGACTTGACAGCTTATCCGGGCTGGACAGTAAAATCAAAGAACTTCAGTAAGTAGTTAAGTCTGAAAAATGAAAAGTCGGATTTTAAGAGCGTTCCTCATCTCGATCTTATTCTTCACTATTTCCTGTTCAGAAAAAGACCCGGCTCCCGCTTGAACGTTAGAATTAAGTACATGCATAGTAGTTTTCCCTGGAAGACCCTTGGCGGAATTTGGATGCAAACCCTTCTGGAGGCTGTTTTCATTCGAATAATTCAGAAGCAAACACTGAAGTAAGTTGATCTATCTGACAGAACTTTCTAGTTTGTACTTAGTGCTCCTCCAATTTAATGATCAGACAACGCGGAGGTGCTCAAATTTGTTTTTATTTCTTCAGGAAGTATGCTGTCAGAGAGCAGCGTAAGGAGGATTAAAACGATTTGCTTAACTTAATTGGTCTAACAAGAATTTTTCAGTTCCATACTCAACGTAAAAGAGCTTCAAAATGAATGCATTATATTCTTGCATATCACACTACCATCCTATTTCTTCAGGAGCGTGGGAGGCTCTTTCCAAAACATTGAAACAGGTAGAAATTCCAAGAAATTCTTTTTTGATACAGGAAGGAATGGTGTGTAACAACTTATACTTTCTGGAACAAGGCTGTCTGCGTGGATACTATACCCTCGATGGGAAGGAAATAACCTACTGGTTCGGCTTCGAAAACAATTTCATTACTTCTTTTTATAGCTTTATTTCCCGAAAGCCGGGCATAGAAAACATACAGGTTCTGGAAGACTCTACCTTATGGAGTATTAGTTTTGATGCTTTAAACAAGCTGTTTGATTTTCATCAAGACCTTGAGCGCCTTGTTCGCATCATAAATGAGCAGTATTATATAAGATTGGAAGAGCGGCTAATGGCTAAGCAATTCAAAACGGCGCGGGAGCGGTATGAGCAGCTAATGGAAACCTCACCCCATATTCTTCAACGAATTTCCCTCGGGCAAATAGCTTCTTACCTGGGTATTAGCCAGGAAACGCTGAGCAGGATACGAAGCAACGTGTAAGATTCTTCCTTTTTTGACAATTGTCAAAAGAAAGGATTAAGTACTGCTATACCTTTGATTCATCATTTAAAGAAAGACAAAAATGAATCAGAAACCATCTAACGCTTTTATCGCTGCCTCTTGGGCTACTTTACTTACGGGAATTACAGCTTACATAATCGGGCTGTGGAATGCCGACATGTTACTGAACGAAAAAGGCTACTATTTTACCATACTCATGTATGGCTTATTCTCAGCTATCTCTCTTCAGAAAAGTGTGCGCGACCAACTGGATGGTATCCCTGTTACTAATATCTATTATGGCCTTAGTTGGTTTTCTACTATTATGGCGGTAGTGTTGCTGACAGTGGGGCTTTGGAATGCCGACTTGCTCCTGAGTGAAAAGGGGTTTTATGCTATGTCGTTTCTGCTAAGCCTGTTTGCTGCTATTGCCGTTCAGAAAAATACCAGAGACAGTTTAGCAATAGAAGTGCCCGCTAAGGATAAGGTTGAAATGTATTAACTGTGAGGCAAAAGTTTGTATTGCCGTTAAAAAATAAGGCGCTGCCCTATTACACATTCAGAGGTTAACTCCTCCTACCGGATTGACAGCACCCGCGTTGAAAGTATACTGCTCATAAAATAACCTAAAATTAAACATTGGCTAGCTTCAGGTATGCGTTAAGTTCGACCCAAGATCTTGCCGCGTAAGTTAAGTTGTTGACATAAATTCACTTCTTTTCCTCATGCTTAAAAGTGGTTTAGTCGCTGGTTACGGTGCCGCTGTATTCATCAGTGAGCTGCTTTTGCTAAGGGCGAACTCAACAGGCTAAAGTATGCAATTCTGGTCTTCCATTACTAGCGACCTTCCCGCCTCAGAAATTTGGGTGCAATGGAGCTTAATTAATTGTACTATACAAATAAATCCGTAGAATTATAAAAAATTAGTTGAATTATTCCGCTAAACATGGAATCAATACTGTCGCCTTTGTGTCTATCTTTTAACTTTTAGCCAAAGTTGATTCTTATAATCTTAGATTCTTTTTTAGTCGGTATGATAGGGTAGTCTGTGGCTACCCTTTTCCTTTTCAGAACCTGCCGCAAAAGCCTCTTTACTCCATGTCCTTTTGCCAGACAATACAATGTAAGGCAGCCAATCCCGGTTATCTGAAGTATATGGTAAAAGTGGTCCCTTCCCCCACCTTGCTCTCCACCTCAATCGTGCCGCCCATGTCTTCTACCATACCTTTTACAATGAAGAGACCTACACCGGTGCCTTCTACATTGTCATGCAGTCTGGTGTAGCGGTTAAAGATTGCCTGTTGCTTGTCTTCCGCTATACCCACCCCGTTATCGCAAACTCTCAGCAAAATGTATTCTCCTGACTTCTCTGTTGTAATGGTAATCGCAGGCTCTACAGTTGGCTTTCTGTACTTGATGGCGTTTGAGAGCAGATTGTAGAGAATACTTCTGACATTCTTTCGGGAGAAGCGTATCTCAGCTTCCCTGATCCGGGTGCTGATCGTTGCCCGGGTCTCCGCTATCTTATCACGGAGGGCCAGCTTGGCGTCTTCGATCACATTCTCAAAGTTCACACGCTCAGGCTCCCTGGCAAACTCCGTGTCGTTCTCTATATCAGCGAGCTCTTCCACTGTTCTGCGCAGGTTAACCACCGACTCGCTCAGCATATGAAAAATCTGCCTGTTGTCCTCCTCACTCTTTGAAGTCTCACTTAATATCCTGATCAGGCCCTCTATGTTGGAGAGCGGCCCTTTGATGTCGTGGGAGATGGAATGGATGATGTTCTCGTAGTTCCTGTTCAGCTTCTCGTACCCCTTCAGTATCTGGATACGGTCGTTAATATCGATGAAGGTGATGATGACACCGTTTGTCCTGTTCTCCTTCTTGATGATGTAGGGCAGGATGTTCATCTGGTACCAGACCTTATCGGTGGTCTGGATCTCCTTCTCCAGATCTTTGCTGCTCCCGATCACCTCAGAGATGTTCTCCACGATGGTCGGGAAGCGGATATTGTTGGACACTTCTTCTATATGCCTGCCCACATCGCTGTCCGAGAGTTTGAAGTGCTTCATGGCGGCAGGTGTGAATTTGCGCAGGATCAGGTTGGCATCTACGAATAGCTGCGGTATGATGGTGTTGTTGAAGTAGTTCTCAAGTTCATCGTTCAGCTCAATAAGCTTCTCAAGTTTACCTGCCTTATTAGATGGGTCTCCCATTACGAATGACTTTTTGTCTGGTTTACTTACGTAAAGGTACCAATTCAGGAGTACTATTTACTTATTATCTGAACAGGTGCTTATACACAGTGGTTTTAACAAATAGGAGGTAACCTGAACAGGTAAACATATCAAATTCACTTGCCCTTTACTGTGAAAGCTGATTCGGACAATGTAGTTCAGGTGAAATAAGGTGAAATTAGAAATCCAGGATAAAGATGTAACTATACCTTATTTCATTTGTTGTCAGTTACGTTATGGCGTTCTCAAAATCTTTTCCATCTTACGTCCTTTTGCTAATTCATCTACCAGCTTATCGAGGTACCGTACACGTTGCGTTAACGGATTTTCTATTTCTTCTACACGATAGCCACAAATTACACCCGTAATCAGGTGAGCTTTGTCGTTCAGTTTAGCATTCTGAAAGAATTGCTCAAAGGTCAGGTTCTCCTCCATCAGCATTTGCAACTTGCCTCCGGCATAACCTGTTAACCACTCTATAACTTGATGCAATTCTTCCTGCGTCCTGCCCTTCTTTTCAACTTTTGCCAGGTAATGCGGGTAGACCGATGCAAACGTCATTTTAGCGATTCGCTCGTCATGGTTATTTGCTTTACTCATTTCTTTAACTTATTACAATAAAGCTATTTATCATTTATTTTTTGCTATAGTGAGTAGCCTAGCTGAACTTATCCGGATCGCTTTCGTCGTTTTTAAGGTCAGAACACATATCATCAAATCTCTTACATACTTGAAATAACTCGCAGATGCAGGGTTTTCAGATATAAGTCATTCAGCTACTTGTACTTATGAGAGCCTCAGTTTGTCGGTAGTAACTGTACTTATTTTTTCTAGGCTGTCTTTATCACAAAAGCCTTTAATTCAGCCATCTTACCGTCGCGAAATCGCCAGACGTCGCAATAGGTGTATTCGGCAGTTTCTCCTGCTTCATCCTTTAATTTAATTTTACCGAGGGCTGTCACATAATCACCTCCGGCTATCAGGTTTTCGACCATGAATTTTGGCGGCTCCAGGTAAGCAGTTGCCATCCACTGCCGAACGGCTTCCTTACCTTGCAAGGCCGTATCGCCAATAAATGTCCATACCGTGTCGTCGGTGCAGAAAGACAAAAACCCTTCGTTATCACCCTTTGTAACAGCCGCGTTTGCCTTTTCCAGTATTGCTATATTGTCCTCTATCATACTCCGGTTTATTTAACCTTAAGTTATAGAAATCGCCTTTGCCAAGCAAATTCCTGCCTGCTACAGATAATTCTCAGAAATTAACATGTTATTCTCATTTTAGCTATTATAGCCTGTCCTACAGGAAATACGGCAGAAACTCATACCTTGAATCTGGAACAACGGCACCAGAAAGTGTAAAAAACCTGCGAAATAATTTATTGGTTCAGGATAGTTTACAGGTGAAACACGTGTATGGTGCAGACAGCAGAAACAGCTTGGCGAGGCACCAGGCACAGGCAAATAATCTTACAAGCTTTATTACACCTGTTTTCAGTTTTAGCTTCCAAATTATTCAAATAAAAACAGCCTCCAGAAGGTTTTTTAGCAGAATTTTGTCAAGGGTTTACCAGACATCTTTTTGGTACATGTACTGTGTGTTGCACAAAATTTTACCTGTCGGGTTATTTTCAAATTATTCTAATGAAACTGGCCTTCCAAAGAAGAAACGAGCGAAATTAGTCAAGGGTTTAAACTCAACTATAAGGCGTTTCTGCAATACCGGATTTGCTTTTTAACTGAAGTGAGCACTACCGTAATCACACAACAACAACATCCGAAAGTATGAAAGTAAACAGAATATCAAAAAGCCAGGCACTGACAGGTATGGTAAGCTTGATAACAGCAGTGATCTTGTTTCATGGGTTAATTATTACAGGTGTACTGCCCTACGAAATTGTGTGGGCCGGAAAATTAAATTCAGTCCAGGAAATGTATGTGTTTGAAGCTGTCTCTCTTTTCATAAATGTTGTCTTGCTAATTACCCTTCTTGTTAAAGGCAATTACTTGAAGTTTCCTATTTCAGATAAAATTGTAAATGCTGTGCTTTGGTTCTTTATAGTTGTTTTCTCTCTTAATACAGTTGGAAATCTGTTGGCAGAGACTTTGTTTGAGAAAGCAATTTTTACGCCTTTAACTTTTGTATCGGCCATACTACTCTGGATAATTGTCAGAAAGAAGAAAAAGCGCCCGCTGCTAAAGCACGTATTCATGTACTTTAACGGCGGGCGCTATGGCTGCTCCATCACCTTCAGGAGCCGGCATTACTTCAGACATAAGCAACCTCCAGCTCCTCTGGTTTTCCATTTAGTTGTTTCTTCTGGCAAGCTAGTGAGTTCAGTTACCCTTAGCTAAGGCAGCTCTAAAAAGCCACTCCTTCTCTAGCAGGTGCCAGCTTGTAAGGTAAGCATGGCAATAGGAAGATAATAGGGCAATATTTTTTTGCTGAAGCAGGTGTTATCAGAAGCTATCGGAGGTATTAACTTTTCCTACTGGCTCAAAATGCGTTGCCTGTTTTATGGTTTTCTCTTTTCCCTCGGCGTCTTCATACGTCCGCTCTTCCACTTCTACCGAAAGCGCTTTGTCCTTCAGTTCCTTGGTATCCACTTCTGTTTTTTCTATTCCCAGGGCTTTTAAGAAGGATGCCAAAATTGGCTGCCCCGGCTCGCTTAAATAAAAGCGCTGATTCACAAAACCGTCTTTGTTTTCCAGGCGGCAGTTAATAAAGGGAACGCCCTTGTTCTCGCTTTTTCCTTCTTCTACTTCCGTTATGGTTACCATGTGCCGACCTTCTGGCAGAAATGGCTTTTCTTCTATCTTGAGTTTCATAATGCTGTCTTTTTTACTAATTAAATACGCAAATTAAGTAGCTTAGTTATAAAATTGATGCAAATTACTAATTTTATTAGCAATTATACCCTATTTAAGCAAGCCAGGCATACTCTTGAATATATACTAAGCAATGAAATTTCTTCTATAAAAGTAGCCTCATTTTCTAAGCCATATCCTTCAAAAAAAAAAGGCAGCCAGTTAGCTGGCTGCCGTACAATTCTTTACTAAAGGCTACTTAAATTTAGATGGCGTAATAGTGCATATCTCCCATATTAGCTGTTACATGTCCTGCCTGTACATGACTTATGGCCATTCTGCTGGTTGCAACCGCTAGTTTCAGCACATCTTCTGTGTACCATTTCAGTTTACCGTGCTCATGTTCTACCAGCACGTTCTGCTTCTTAAAATTCCCTTTTTTGTAAGTTTTAAATTTACCCACACCCGTTGGAGTTAAAAGCTCTGTGCCTGATGCCAATGCTTCAAATTTCATTACCTTTTCTAATGCCATTACCTTTCATTTTAATGGTTGATAATAAGAGAACCTCTGCTCGTGATACGTTAATTGCCCCGGAAAAAGCCATAGTTTCTCACCGAAACATGTTACTAAATTATTATGCAATGTCTAGTTTTTTAACTTGTCTTATACCCTTGGCAGGCTAGTAATCTAGTAAACTGCTGCTTACAGAAACCAGTAATATAAATTTTAAGGAAAAAATTTTTTACTTACTCCCTACTTTCTTTTCCGGCACAATCCATTTGTTCAGGAAATTGTGTGGAGCTTCTAACACTACTTTATAAAATTCAGGAGAGGCACCATCTGTAGGAATGGTGGATTTCCCGTCTTTCGGGGCGAATGCACATCCGGCCCGGTCCAGAGTAGCAGGCTGTACAGGTAGTTGGTTGGCTTATATCCTGTTTCAGGAAAATTATTTGGTGTATTGCCTGTTTTAACTAACGCGTACATCTGTTGTTAATTTAGGCGAAAGCCTGTAGTTGCCGGAAAGGCTGAACGAGGAATTAATAGACATCTTTCCAAATAAATCTACGCCTTTAGTAGTTAAAGGAGGAAGAGGAATGAAATCACCGACAGAATTAGCCAAAAGCCTTCAGAGTTTCTCCGCAACTACGCCACTTTCGCTATTATTCTGGAGAAGGTGGAGGAGCATATCAAACAGTTCGAGGAGCAGAAGCCTACCCACAAGCGCTACCGCTATATGCGGCACATCCTGGCAAAGGTGCTCGACATGCCTGCCAGGCAGCTGGCGATTAAATTTGTTGCTGAAGATAGGCCAAAGAAGCAGCAAAGAAAGTTCTGGTTTGGTTTTTCTTTGCTGCTTCTGATTTACACAAAGTACTTTCAACAAAAACCTGCCGTGTTAAACCCTTGGCAATATTCTGGTAAAAATCCTGCTGGAGACTATTTTCATTCAAATAATTCAGAAGCTAACACTGATGCAAGGTGTACCCTTGTCAGTATTTTACCTGGAATCCTTCTGGAGGGCGTTTTCATTTACATAATTCAGAGAGTGTGGGTGGCTCAGCACAAACCTGATGCGGCAAATCCTGCTACTTTAAAATTGGTCAGGCTGGTTTAGGTCGTCAGGTTTCTTCCTTCTACTTTTTTTTGCAGGCGCTGCGTGGTGCGCCTTACCACGGTATCGATGCTCACGTTTATTTCGAAGCCCAGGATCAGGATCATCGAAATAAAGTCGAGCCAGATCATCAGACCTATAAGTGCCCCAATGGAGCCATAGAATTTGTTGTACGTGTCGAAGGCGCTGATATATACCGAGAAGATCATGGAAACAGCGAAAATAAGGCCGGTGGCCACAATGGCTCCTGCTGAAAAGAGCGGCCATTTATCTTCGATGGCAGGTACATAGTAATAAATAAGAGAGGTAGCCAGCAGAAACAGCAGAATAATGGCAATGTACTTCAGCATGATGATAAAAGAGTAGGTATACGACTCCGTTACGACCTCATAAAACACCAGTACATCTAAAATCCATTGCCCGAAAAAGATAGCAGCCACAGCCAGGAACAGGATAAACATCAGGGCGCCCGTCAGCAAGGTGGCAATAGCACGCTTTTTAGGATAACTGCGTTTATAGAAGGTTTTGTATTTTTTGTCGAACGCATCCATCAGCGACATAATGCCATTGGTAGACAAAATCAGGGCGAACAGGAAACCGAACGATAGCAGGCCGCCGCGTGGTTTGTTTACAATATCTTCTATGGTGGTATACGCAGCGGCATACATCTCCTCGGGCAGCACATCGGCCAGGAAATCGAAAATACTTTCGCCCAGATCGAGCGACAGCACACCCGGCACGTATGGTATGAGCGTGAAAAGGAAGATGATGCTCGGGAAAATTGCCAGCGTAAAGTTAAAAGCCATATAAGAAGCCCGCTTGGTAATAGAGTCCAGCCGGAGTTCCCCGATCAGCACATCCACCACCTCGTACACTGAAGATCTGCCGTTGTTAAACCGCCATCTTTTCAGAAAAACGATAAACCTACGGTAGGCTCTCCTGCGCTTCAGATATTGCTGGTTAATTCTCATTCGCTAAAATATTCGTCCAGCTTCAGATGAATAAGTTCCGGCACGGCAGTAGGCCTCCCCGACTGCATGCTTACAAACACCATGGTTGTTTCGCCCACGTTCAGCAGCACCTTTTCCTCGTTGTAAACTTCGTACTCGAAGAGGATGCGCGAGCCTTTGGGTTTGTGCCGCAGCAGTAGCTTTACGGTTAGCAGGTCGTCGTATTTAGCCGGGCGTATGTATTTGCATTTCAGTTCGAGCACAGGCATCATGGTA
>NZ_VRTY01000025.1 GCF_008017455.1 Pontibacter qinzhouensis
GCTCTGATGCCGTGCCAAAACCCTGCAAAACAAATAATTGCTATATAGATACCCCATAATATGTTATGCATTCAAATAATTTGTCGGGAGAGATATAAATAAGAGTACTTGAGTTGAGGTTTAGGGGAGGAGGGTATGATACATTTCAAATTGAAGCTTACGTAAAATTATTCGCCAAAACTTAAGGTGAGCAAGGTGTAGCCGCTAAGCCAGGCCATGATCAGCATCACCAGCCCTCCGAAAATGGCCAGCCAGAGCGGGTGTTGGTACTGGCCAACAATACTTTTGCGATAGGCAGCGACCAGCATGGTACCGAGTGTTAGGGGCAGAATAAGGCCATTGAGCGCTCCGGCCAGAATAAGCAGGTGTACCGGCTTGCCAATAAAAACAAAAATGCTGGTCGAAATAGCAATAAACCCGATGATAACCCAATTCTCGTGCGTAGCGATGCTTTTATGAAACGATTTCAGAAACGAGACAGAAGTATAAGCCGAACCGATAACAGATGTAACCGCAGCAGAAACCATCACAACGCCAAATAGTTTGTAACCCACCGTGCCTGCAGCCAGCTGAAAAACCGATGCTGGAGGGTTGCTCTGCTCCAAAACAAGACCTTTACTCACGACACCCAGCGCCGCCAGAAACAGAAATACCCGAATAACAGAAGCTATTGTAATGCCCGACATAGCGCTTTGAGTAACTTGTGGTAACGCAGCCTTTCCTTTTATACCAGCATCTAGCAACCGGTGCCCACCGGCAAAAGTAATATAACCACCCACGGTGCCTCCAACAAGTGTAATAATGGCAATAACATCTATCCGGTCAGGAAAAAAAGTTTTAGTTACTGCTTCTTTTACAGGTGGGGAGGAGGTAACGGCAACATACACGATGAGGAGTAACAGAAGCAGCCCCAGTACCTGTGCAAACCGATCCATAACTTTGCCGGCTTCTTTTACCAGAAATACAGCAATGGCAATAAGTGCCGCCAGCAGGGCACCGCTTTCAGGAGAGAAACCAAACAGCACGTTAAAGCCAAGACCTGCACCACCCACGTTACCAATGTTAAAGGCCAGCCCTCCCAGCACGATCAGAAAAGAAATGAAAACACCCAAACCCGGCAGTACCAGGTTCGCAATATCCTGTGCACGCTTTTCCGACACGGCAATAATACGCCAAACATTTAACTGTACGCCAATATCAAGCACGATAGAGCACAGAATCACAAACCCGAAACTGGCGCCAAGCGCTTGTGTAAAAACCGTTGTCTGCGTCAGAAAGCCCGGACCTACGGCAGAGGTAGCCATCAGAAAAGCTGCTCCCAATAAAGCGCTCCGGTTGCTTTTGCTCATGTGTGTGGTGCCTGTATCAGAATACCCTGCTGCTGCAGCGCCTGGCGAATGCTTTTAGCAAAGGCCGGTGCGTGTGGGTTATCGCCGTGCAGGCAAACGGTATCAGCGATAATGGCAATCTCCAGGCCCTGCTGCGACATCACTTTGCCTGCTTTCACCATCCGGAGAACTTGGTGCGTAGCCAGGCTCTCCTCTTTCAGCAGTGCATAGGGCGAGGTTCTTGGGGTAAGGGTGCCATCTTGCTGGTAGGTTCGGTCAGCAAAAACCTCGTTCACTGTGCGCAGCCCGAGTTTATTTCCAGCTTTTATAAGTTGGCTTCCGGCCAGCCCATATAGTAGCGCCTCCGGTTGTACCTTGTAAACAGCTTCGGCTATTGCCTCAGACAGACTGCTGCTGGTGGCTGCCATATTGTACAAGGACCCATGCGGTTTTACGTGGTGCAGCGTTGCACCAGCGGCTTTTGCGAAGGCCGCCAGGGCTCCTACCTGGTATACCACCATCTCAAAAGCTTCAGTCGCCGAAATGGCCATGTTTCTGCGGCCAAAACCCACCAGATCGGGCAGGCCTGGGTGCGCTCCTATTGCTACCTGCTGCTCGAGTGCCAGCTGCACCGTTTTTCGCATAACAGCAGGGTCTCCGGCATGAAAGCCGCAGGCAATGTTAACCGAACTCACAAAAGGCAGAATAGCGGCATCGTTGCCAATGCTGTAACTGCCAAAGCTCTCGCCAAGGTCGCAGTTCAGATCAACTGAAAGCCTGTTCATGTAAACAATCGTTTTAGCTCAATTCCTTTTTTCATTATTTCGAGGTTCAGCTCCTGTTGCAGGTAATGTTGCTGGGCTTCCTGCAGGGTAACTTCTTCAAACGTTATAAGCTTGCCAGGTCCGGTCTGTGCTAAATGGGTAAGATCTGCGGTAATAACCTGTGCAATGCGCGGGTAGCCGCCAGTTGTCTGGTGGTCGGCCATGAGCACAATGGGGTTGCCCTCGCTCGGAACCTGTATGGTGCCAAATGTTACTGCACTCGATATAAGTTCTGCAGGTGCGGCCATGGCCAAAGGAGTGCCGTAGAGGTGGTAGCCCATACGGTCGGCCTGGCGGGTTATCTGGTATTTCTCTGACCAAAGGTAACCTTTGCTGTTGCTGGTCAGCAGGTCGTATTCAGGGCCTCTTACGGCCCGTAGTTTTGGTTGCTCCTGGTGCACCGGAAACAGGCTGTGGTCGGGAGTCCAGGTGGCAGGCGTAAAAGCAGCTGTTTCGGGCACTGTGCGCAGGAGAGAGGTAAAACCAGCAGGTGCCTGGCCCAGGGGCAGCACATCGCCGGTCTGCAGCGCCCGTCCGCCAAAACCCCCGATTCCGGCCCTAAGGTAGGTGGCAAGGCTGCCAAGCACCTGTGGCAGATCAAAGCTTCCGGCCACTGCCAGGTAAGTGTAAACACCTGCACGCGGTGCTCCGAACTCCAGCAGGGCATGTTGCCGCACGAGCACCGGCCGGTTCATTTTAACAGGCACACCAGCTATGGCAGGCGAAAGGTCTGCTCCGGTTAAAGCGATCAGTGTGTCTTTCTGAAAACGGATTGCAGGCCCTGGTGCAACAGTCTCTATTACGGCAGCGTGTTCCGGGTTGCCTACCAGCAGGTTTGCCATCCGGAGCGCCACCCGGTCCATGGGGCCACTAACTATAATTCCTTCTTTCTGATGCCCAAACCTACCCAAATCCTGTATGGTAGCCTGCAAACCCGATTTCTCAATATGAAGACTCATGTGCCAGCTTCGTTGTATATAAATATTCTTCTTCGGATATAGAGACAAATCGAACTTTGTCGCCGGCTCTCAGCAGGCTTGGCAACTCCTGAAAAGGGCGAAAGAGCAGCAACGGAGAACGACCTATAAGTTGCCAGCCTCCCGGAGTTTGGAGGGGGTAAACTCCGGTTTGGGTGCCGGCAATGCCAACAGAACCCTGCGGAACAGCAGGCCGGGGTGTGGCTTTTCGTGGGGCAGAAATGCGCTTGTCCATGCCGCCCATATAGGGGAAACCTGGTGCAAAACCAATCATAAATACAAGGTACTCCGCTGCTGTATGAAGCTTAACTACTTCTTCAGGTGAGAGTTGGTTATGCTCCGCCACGAACTCCAGGTCTGGCCCCAGTTTACCGCCA
This sequence comes from Pontibacter qinzhouensis, assembly GCF_008017455.1. Taxonomy (GTDB): domain Bacteria; phylum Bacteroidota; class Bacteroidia; order Cytophagales; family Hymenobacteraceae; genus Pontibacter; species Pontibacter qinzhouensis. Next base: position 3,507 of record NZ_VRTY01000025.1, read on the forward strand.
TAGCACACCGGAATCTCTATAAGCCGTGAAGGCAGTTCCTCCTGGTTATGTGTTAGGGTAAGCACTGGCAGTAGCAAATCTATAACCGACTGGTACGGGTCGAAATGGCCTTTATGGCTCACCACCCAAGGATTATAATATACAGTAACTGTTGTAAAAGCAGGCACCAACTCCACAAAGCCAGGAAACGGATGCGCCTCTAGTGAAGCAGCGAAGGCTCTGACTTTGGTATGCACATCGTAACCGATGTTGTCGCCAAACTTTACGACAATAGCAGCATCGCCCAGCGGAAATAACTGGTAAGAGGCCGGAATAGCCAGCTCCGATTTTTTTTCTCCCATTGCGCAGGCGTTAGTTAAAAGATATTGCTGCTTTCATTCATTCCGAATACTCTCAACAAGTTAACAATGTAGCCATTAAACAATCAACAATTAACAATCAGCATTAGTAAATTGGGTCTGGGTGTGGTATTTCTCCTTCTGTGCGTGCTATTACCGATGTTACGGTGGCATCGCCGGTAATGTTAACAACGGTGCGGCACATGTCTAGCAGGCGGTCTGGTGCCAGAATCAGGGCAATTCCTTCTATCGGGATGTTGGCCTGCTGCAGCACGATAACCAACATAACCACACCTGCACCAGGCACAGCAGCAGAACCAATAGAGGCCAGTGTAGCTGTTAGCACAATGCCAAGCTGGGTAGAGAGACTAAGGTCCATGCCAAAAGCCTGGGCAATAAACACGGCTGCCACAGCCTGGTAAAGGCTGGTGCCGTCCATGTTAATGGTAGCACCAAGCGGTAGCACAAAGCTGCTTACTTCTTTCGAAAGCCCCAGGTTTCGTTCGCAGCACTCCATAGTAACAGGCAGTGTAGCGGCACTGGAGGAGGTCGAAAAAGCCAGCATCTGCGCCGGGAACATTCCTTTCATAAAGGTCTTGTATTTTATTTTGCCAAAGGTGGTTGCCAGAAAGGGATACACGCCGAAGAGCAGGATTCCTAAACCAACGAGTACAACAATGCAGTAGTAGCCTAACACCAGCAGCAGCTCCAGCGCGGCAGCAGGATCGTCGCCGGCAAACTCAACAACCAGGCCTGCCAGCAGCGCAAAAACGCCGTAAGGTGCTGCCAGCATAATAATATCAACTATTTTAAGTACGACCAGGTTTACGCCATCGAAAAAAGCAAATACAGGGGCGGCTTTGTCAGGAGGAATCAGGATGAGGGCAACACCGAAGATGAGGGCAAAAAAGATAACCTGCAGCATTTTGCCGTTGTCGGTTATGGCACCAAAAATATTGCTGGGTACAATATCAACCAGAGGCTGCAGTGGGGTAGCACTCCGGAGTTGTGCGGCATCAGCCGATTTAGAAGAGGTGGTGGCCGCGAACTGCTCTTTAAATTCCTCGCGTTTCTCCTGAGAAAAGGCTTTGCCCGGGGCTGCTATGTTTACCAATATTAACCCCAGCACCACAGCAATAACGGTGGTGCCCAGGTAAATACCAATGGTTTTAGTACCTATACGGGAGAGCTTGCTGATGTCGCTTAAACCGGCAACACCCGTTATGAGCGATACCAGTACCAGCGGCACGGCTATTAACTGGAGCAGGTTTATAAAAATGGTGCCGAAAGGTTTTATCCAGTCTGTGGTAACGCCTGTCAGTCCTGTAGAGCTGGCCATAATGCCCCAGAGTACACCTAAGGTCATGCCGATAAGGATCTGCCAGTGCAAAGCTAATCTTTTCATAAAGTAGGGTAATAGTTCTTTCCGACCGGTATAAACCAGTGTTTGTGTTAATGCTGCTACAGAAGAGGCATGTATGACCTGTTCATGTAAAGCTGTTTTGCATCGAAACGATACGGTTAGCTACTATAAAGCTAATCATAAATCTTAAGCCGACTGGTATTTTTATGAAAAAACAGGGTGCAGCAGTCCCAATGGCAGCAAAATTGTTGGAACGTAGCTCTTAAACAGCAAACGCCGCTCCCGGAGCGGCGTTTGCTGTTTAAGGTAAAGAGTGGCTTATTCCTCGTTAACTACAATTTTCTCTATTCTGTCGTTAGCTCTTATCTGGTCTATTACCTCCAGGCCATCTACCACTTTGCCAAAGCAGGTATGGTTACGGTCGAGGTGCGCTGTGTTTTTGCGGCTGTGCACAATAAAAAATTGCGAGCCGCCTGTGTTGCGTCCGGCATGGGCCATAGACAGCACACCACGGTCATGAAACTGGTTATCGCCAGAAAGTTCGCAATCTATTTTATAGCCCGGGCCACCGGTGCCAGCTATGCCTTTGGCTCCTTCGCGTGAGTTGGGGCAGCCACCCTGAATTACAAAATCAGGAATAACCCGGTGAAACGTAAGGCCGTCGTAAAATCCTTTATTTGCGAGGTCAATAAAATTCTGCACGGTTTTTGGAGCGTCCTTTTCATAGAACTCCACTTTCATTACTCCTTTTGCGGTATGAATTTCAGCAGTTTTCATGTTTTTCTATTTGTTTCTAAAATTAGTATAGGAATACAAAAGTACGTAAAATATAGTTTAGCGCTGCTTTTATTCCCGAAGGGTTTGATTTTGTATCAGAAATACACAGCCCTTCAAAAAATTATATCGTAAATATTTAAGAGAGTGCTTTAGGTATAAGTTATGAGGCTCAACTCATACAACTTATATTTAATACAAAGAGGTGGCACTACAGAAAAGTGTTATGTGCAGGTTTAACCAAACAAGGCTATGAAAATTGATTTTGCAAAGGGGATAGGGATATTACTAGTTGGTGGTGCCATATTGGTTGGATGCTCCGATTCGCGTTCTACACAAGAGGAAGGAACTGAAGTTATTCAGAGCCGTATGGCCAGCTATGCAAGTCCGGGTTTACAGCCTGAGCTGCCACCTCCTGCTGAAGCCGAAAAGCAGGTAGCCGGAAGAACTGGTCAGCCAGACATATTACAGCATATAGACCGGGAAAACAACCTGCAGTTATTTTCTGCCGCTCTTAAAAAAACAGACCTGACCCAGAGTTTACTCGGTACAGGACCCTATACTGTTTTCGCCCCTAACGATGCCGCATTCAAGAACCTGAAAGCTGATACTTCGCTGGCGCAACTGTTGGCCCCCGAAAACAGGCAGCAGCTTAAGCAACTATTAAGTAACCATATGGTTACCGGCAAACTGAGCATCAACGAGCTACAGGACGGCACTACGCTTAAAACTACAGGCGGCCAGCAATTAAACGTTACCAAACGCAATGGCAAGGTATTTATAAACGATGCTGTGCTCGAGGCCACCGATGAAGGCAGCAGCAATGGGGTAGTACATGTGCTTAGCAAGGTGCTGCAGCCAGCATCCTGATATACTCTTATTTCCTGTTATCGTCGCCGTGCATAATGCTGAGGTAGCTTTGGTAGCGTGAAAGGGCTATCTGGTTATGTCTTACGGCATCTACTACGGCGCAGCCCGGTTCGTTAAAATGAGTGCAGTTATTGAAGCGGCACTTGTTCAGGAGTTCTTTCATTTCCGGAAAAAAATGACTCAACTCATTTTTTGGAATATCAATAACGCCTAACTCTTTTATGCCTGGCGTGTCTATAATGTAAGTGCCTTCTTCTACCTCAAACATTTCGGCAAAGGTAGTTGTATGCACACCTTTATCTGAAAAAGCAGATATCTCGGAAGTTTTGATGGCAAGGTCGGGAATTAGCCGGTTGATAAGCGATGACTTGCCAACACCGGAATGACCAGAGAACAAGGTTGTTTTGCCCTTTATCAACTTTTCGATTTCGTCGAGGCCCTGGTTTAACGAAGCGGAAACAGATAAACTCTGGTAGCCGGCCTGGCTGTATAGAAAACTGATCTGGCGCTGGTAATCTTGCATCTCCTCATCGTACATGTCGGCTTTGTTGTACACAATAGTTACCGGAATGTCGTATGCCTCGGCTGTTACCAGGAACCGGTCAATAAACCCAAACGAAGTGCGTGGCGAAACCAGAGTGGCAATAAGCAGCGCATGATCTAAGTTCGCAGCAATAATATGCGAGTAGCCAGATTTATGGGTAGACTGCCGGATAATATAGTTTTCACGCGGTTCTATTTTATGAATAACAGCCGTCTCTTCATCTACTTTTTCTATATCGAACTCCACACGGTCGCCAACAGCCAAGGGGTTACTGACCTTCATGCCTTTGAGCTTGAACTTGCCGCGCAGCCGTGCCCGGTAGAGCGTGTTGTTCTCTGCACGCACCAGGTACCACGATCCTGTAGATTTTATAACGATTCCTATCATGCGGTGGGGGGTAGCAATTGCTTTATAGCTGTCATAATTTTAGCGGTGGCGCCAGCTTGCTTGTGTACGTATTGTTTTTCCGTTTCGGATATCTTTTGGCGTTTCTCCGGCTGAAGATGAACCTGCTCGAAAGCCGCAAGCAACTCTGCAGATGTTTTAACCGGAAAGGCACAGCCAAGGTCCACCAGGTCTTTCGCCTCCTGAAACTTATCGTAGCGGGGACCAAAGAAAAGTGGTAAACCGAAAACAGCAGCCTCGAGGGTATTGTGCAGGCCTGCTCCAAAAGCTCCTCCTATGTAAGCATAGGTACCATAGCTGTAAAGTGATGACAACATGCCCACATTGTCTATTACCAGTACATGGTGTTGTGCCACCGTTCCTGCCTCTGCCTCCGAAAACCGGATGGCACCTGCACCCAGGCTAGCCGAAAGGGTGGCTGTACTTTTCGGGGTTACTTCGTGAGGGGCGATAATGAACTTCAGGCTTGTGCTGTATTTTTGAATGAGCGGGAGCAGCACATCTATGTCAGCGGGCCAGCTGCTGCCGATCATAAACACCGGTTGCTCCTGCACAAAGGCTGCTACTACCGGTATAGGTTTTACAGCTGCCGCAGTTTGCAACACCCTGTCGAAGCGGGTATCGCCGGCTACGCTTACCTGCTGTATTTGCTGTTGCTGCAGTAGTTTTGCCGATGCCTGGTTCTGGGTAAAGATATGGGTAAAGCCTTTCAGAATGTTTCTGTAAAAACCGCCATACGGCCTGAAAAAAAGCTGGCCGGGCCTGAAAATGGCCGAAACAGAGATAGCAGGAATATGGTGATGCTGCAGTGCCTGCATGTAATAATGCCAGAACTCATATTTTACAAACACTGCCAGCTTCGGCTTTGCCAGCTCCACAAACCTGTTTGCAGCCGATTGACTGTCGAGGGGCAGGTAAAACACGTAATCGGCTGCGGCATAGTTTTTCCTTACTTCGTAGCCGGAAGGGGAGAAGAAGGTAAGCAGAATCTTATAAGCCGGAAAATCAGCTTTAAAGGCTTCTATAAGTGGGCGGCCTTGCTCGAACTCGCCCAACGAGGCACAATGAAACCAGGCAAGCGGCATTGAGTTTTGCTGGAGCGCTCTCTCTAACTGCTCTGCCTGCTGCGCACGCCCTAACCGCATCTGGCGCGCCTTCTGGTGGAAAGGAGCCGCCAGGGCAAGAGCTGTTTTATAAGTCTGCAGGCCGATGTCGTAGAGTAGCTTCACCTGTTATGGGGTATGTTTATACATGTTGCGCCTGCAAAAATAAGAAAAGCCTCTGCACCAGCAGAGGCTTTTCTGTTTATTCGGCTACAAATCTAAAGATTAGTGTTTTGCCAGGTAGTTAGATACGCCTTCTTTTGTAGCTAACATAGCTTCTTTGCCTTCTTCCCAGTTAGCAGGGCAAACTTCTCCTTTTACTTCGAAGTACTGCAGCGCGTCGACCATGCGCAGTGCTTCGTCTATGCTACGGCCAAGCGGCAGGTCGTTTACTACCTGGTGGCGTACAATTCCTTCTTTGTCGATCAGGAACAGGCCACGGTAAGCAACCGGCTCGCCCACGAAAGTTACTTCGCCTTCTTCGTTATACTCGTAGTGTCCTGCCAGTACATCGTAATTTTGTGCAATTGTTTTAGCGGCATCGGCTACAAGTGGGTACGTAACGTCAGCAATACCACCTTGGTCACGTGGTGTGTTCAGCCAGGCAAAGTGAGAGAAATGCGTGTCGGTAGAGCAGCCTACTACAGCTACATTTTTACGCTCAAATTCTTCCATTCTGTCCTGAAATGCAATAATTTCAGTTGGGCATACAAATGTGAAGTCCATCGGGTAGAAATAGAAAATCACGTGTTTTTTGCCCAGGTATTGGTCTAAAGAGAAATCTTCCACAAACTCGCCATCGGCTACAGCCGTTGCTTTAAACGAAGGGGCTTTCTTGCCTACTAATACTGCCATTTTAGTTAATTAATTTTAAGTGAAAATTAAATTTATAGTTTAGTGATGCTTACTTGTTGATCGGGTTCTTTTTTGTTGCCTGTTAGCTGAATGGCGAAACTGTGCATCTCGAAGTTCTGCATATTTCGGCGCTGGAAGAACCCCTGCAGCAGCTCTTCCAGCTCAGGGTCTTCAAAATCGATGATTTCGCGGGTGTTGCTGCAGTAGATGTGGCTGTGGGCCATGGTGTTGGCATCGTAGCGTTTGCAGCCCTGCTCCGAGAATACCCGCCGCACGAGCCCGTTTTCTGCAAACACATCGAGAATTTTGTACACAGTGCCGAGCGAGATGCTGGGGTTGGCAGGCTTCAGAAGCCGGTAAACTTCTTCTGCGGCCGGGTGGTGGCCATGCAGCCCAAGCAGTGCCTCATACACGACAATGCGTTGGTGGGTGGCTTTCAGGCTACACGACACAAGCTTTTGTCGTAGTTCCTGGCGGTTTAGTTGCTGCATGTTTCCAGATAAGAATTTTTCTTATGTAAGAAGAATTGCTGCAAAGATAGCGGAAAGAGTGGGACAGTGCAAGACTAACTCATTCTGTCATCTTGGAAAGATCTTTTGGGCAAGATCCATTAGCAATGGCTACTGGCGTTTTAATCTAAAATTAGCATAGCTGCTACTAACGTCATGACAGCTGCAGGGTATTATTTTATTGCTGGTGTCTTTGTTCTTTTTGTCCTGGTACAAAAAGAACAAACAAAATCAAGACCCGCCAAATTAAGGGCCTATACATAACTCCACTCGCTGGACGCTCTTTTTTGAGGGTGCCTTTCCCCAATAGTGCCGGCTCATTTGGTACACCTGGCAGAGGTGTTCGCTCTGTGGTTGCCTGCCGGAATACATCACTGAAGGTTAGTCTTCAATCAGTATATACAAACCTTTACAAAAGCCTTTCAACAATATAACAATTAGACCATTTAACAATCAGCAACCAACAATCAGCAACAATCAACAACCAGCAATTATTCTAATGAAAACGCCCTTCAGAGGAGAAAATGGCTTTTTGAGGTCAAGGGTTATTTGCCTTTAAATTGGGGCTGACGCTTTTCTATGAAAGCTGCCATGCCTTCCAGCTGGTCTTGTGAAGCGAAACAGAGGTAGAAGTTTTTACGCTCGAAGTGGAGACCTTCGTTTAACAGGCTGTCGTAAGCCAGATTCACTGACTCTTTCGCTAACCGCACCGCCACCGGCGACATAGCCGCAATATCGGAGGCCAGTTGTATGGCTTCGTCGAGGTAAAGCTCAACAGGTACCACTTTGTTTACCAATCCGCTCTGCTCGGCTTCCCGGGCCGTCAGGTATTTGCCGGTCAGTACCATTTCCATGGCTTTGACTTTACCGATGGCACGTGTCAGGCGTTGGGTTCCTCCTGCACCGGGCATAATACCGAGCTTTATTTCAGGTTGCCCGAATACAGCGGTTTCAGAAGCAATAATCATATCGCAGGTCATGGCCAATTCGCAACCACCACCCAGGGCAAAACCGGAAACAGCTGCAATAATAGGCTTTTTGGTTTTGCGAATCTGGTCCCAGGTAGAAAACTGATCAATCAAAAACATGTCGATAGCCGATTTGTTGGCCATTTCTTTAATGTCTGCACCGGCTGCAAAGGCACGTTCATTTCCGGCTATCACTATAGCCCGGACTGCATCGTCTGCGTCTAATTGCCGAAGGGCATCGCGCAGTTGTGCCATGAGTTGTAAATTAAGGGCATTCAGCTCTTTTGGCCGGTTTAGCTGAATTAAGGCTATGTGCGGGTGAAAATGAGGTCTTACAAGAATTGAGTCCATGGTCGGTATGGCAGCTAAAGGTGTGTTAAGTTACACTTTTACTGGCACTGAAACAACCGCAGGAAAAGTTGCAAGACAAGGAATAGGTGTAGATTTCTGGAATAGCGAGTGGTTTAGTTTAACAAGCCGAAGGTAATTTGAGCCGATGTCTGGTTATCTTCTGGCATCGCGTCAGCATCGGATATCTTACGGGAAGTATTGGAGCCTGACGATTTGTCTGTTTTAGGAACCTTGAGCATGGCACCGGAAAGAAGCAGTGCAAACAGGACCAAAAGTTTAAAGATAAACGGACGTGTTAATTTATCTGGAGTTTGCATAGGTAAATGTAATTAGAGTAGTTGGATCGTGTGCCAAAGGTACATAAAATCTTTCAATGATTTTAGTCAAACCTTATCATACTACAATAATTTTATGTTAAGCTTTATCGAAATCGAAATATAAGACAAACTGTGTTCAAATCTGAAAGTGCTGATTAACTTTCAAACTACCGGGGTCCTGCTTCAGCTCAATGCCTTAACGTTTATTGTTTCTTAAGTGCTTCATTGTCTGGTTATAGCGGCTTAAACTTTAACGCCAAAGCCAGAGTCTAGAGCCAATCTTCAACCAACCTTACGCATGACCTGGCCTGGAGTTTTTGGGCTACTATAAAACTAGTAGATTTGTTAGTTAATTTTGTTTTTGTAACGTTTTGAAAATCAATTAAAAATGAAATTTTAAAATTGTGTTTCTTTTTTTTGCTTTGCTATCTTGTCGGCATAAACCTATATAGCAACGTTGTCTAGCAAATAAGTTATATGAGTACCAGGTTTAGGATTGCTTTAACGTTAATTGACAAGTTGGAAACCGGAGCAGACCCTTGGAGCGATTTACCTGAAATTCCTTTGGAAGGCTGTTTTCATTCAAATAATTGAATAGTTCGCACCAGCCCATCCTGCGATTGTAAACAGCGTCAGACCTTTTCAAAATCGACCTCTGTACCACTACGCCAAGCAGGAAACTTTTAGTTAGACACATGTCGCAAGATCTTTGGTATGCTACTGTAGCAAATTAAGAAGATTTAAATCTAGCTTTACGATAAGTTAAATTGGCGCCAATACAGACTAAACTACTTGGCTCCAACCGGCTGCTTTGTTATTTTCAAAAACTAGGAAGTGAATAGTAGGGGTGCTTAAAACAGTTTTTTAAAGATTTGGGTGTGTAAGAGCTTTTAAAGGAGGAACTTGAATTGCTAAGATAAAAAACACAACTAAATGTTGTAACACAGGATGTTGCTTAATTTATTTGTCTTGTACCCTCATTTGCTACAAAAGGGATTTTGTGTAGGTTTGGCAGGCTACGTTTTGTTTCCTGTCTTATGTTTGTCCTAAATTATCCGTTCAGAGCTGAACGTTTAAGCAAAATCTTACGTTAAGGGCGATTATAGTGCTGCAACCTGTAGCCAGGCTCTTACAAAAGCTAATTGCCGCCTGACGATACCTCAGTTGATAAAATTATTAAGATTAATTTATATTCTATTATAATTTCATTTATCTTTCCGGTATGTTTTTTATACATTAGTAGTCTGCAACGCCCTATTTAATTTAGTTTTAAAGAAAATGAGGCCCTAAAGAATATTTTTTTCAAAGTGTATGCAAACGTTTGCAGGTTGGCTTGCCCGATCCGGATGAAGGTAAACAGGTAAGGCAGACGGAGCCGCTCCAATAACTGCTGTGGAAAAGGGTGAATAATTGTTTGGAGAAACGTTAGTTCGCTGTCATTCACAAATTTTCTTGCTAGTAGAAGTATTAAAAATAAAATAAACTATAGTTAAAAATTTTACAATTTATGAATGACAAACTTGCTCTGCCTGTAGGCACCACGCTCGACAGGTTTATAATGAGGAAACAAGAGGAATTTCCGTATGCCAGTGGAGAGCTTTCTCAGTTGCTTCGCGACATCGCGTTGGCCGCCAAGATTGTGAACCGTGAGATTAACCGGGCGGGCTTAATCGGCGTTACAGGTGCATTCGGAAATCAGAACGTGCAGGGAGAAGAGCAGCAGAAACTGGATGTGATTGCCAATATCCGTTTTATCCGGGCATTGCGCAACGGAGGCGAAGTTTGTGCCATACTCTCTGAAGAAGAAGATGACATTATTCTGACCGGGAACAACAAGGGCAAATACATTGTGGCCATCGATCCGCTGGATGGTTCTTCTAACATCGATGTAAACGTATCTATCGGCACTATTTTTTCTATTTACAGAAGAATAAGCGATGCCGACCTGGGTAGCACCCCAGCCGATTGCCTGCAGAAAGGTACGTGCCAGGTAGCAGCAGGCTATATTGTGTATGGTTCTTCTACCATGCTGGTGTACACAACCGGCCACGGTGTAAACGGCTTTACCTACGACAGCACCCTGGGTGAGTTTTTCCTTTCGAACCCGAACATTATTACGCCTAAAACGGGGGCTTTTTACTCCTGCAACGAAGGGGGCCTCAACAGTTTCCCGGATGGCATAAAGAATTATTTGGAGTATTGCAAAAACGAGGGGTACTCAGCCAGGTACATCGGGTCGCTTGTTGCCGATTTTCACAGGAACTTACTGAAAGGTGGTATTTACCTGTATCCGCAAACAGCCAAAACGCCTAGTGGCAAGCTGCGCCTGATGTATGAGTGCAACGCTCTGGCTTTTATAATTGAACAGGCAGGAGGCAGAGCTACCGATGGCACCAAACGTATTATGGAAATTGTGCCATCTGAGCTGCACCAGCGGTGCCCGCTTATTATTGGCTCTGTAGAAATGGTAAATAAGGTAGAGGAGATGCTCGTGAAAGAGGAGGCCTTACACACAGGATCTATTTAATAGCAAACTTAATTCTGACGGTTATACATAAAGCGGGTCTGCACTTTTTGCAGTTCCCGCTTTATTATTAGGTGGGCCATGTTCTCTGCTACTTCCGCAGTGGTCTGGCAAGTCATTACTTTTTTTACCTTCTGCTCATCTACATCTATCCGGTAAAGGATCTGCAGCAATTTGCTCAGGTTGTTGCGCAGCAGGTGACATACAGCGACAGCGGTTTGCAGGTGCAAGCCATCGAGGGTGCTGGCCTTAAAATCGGTTGTGCCAAAGTGCTGGTTCAACAGGCTCCTGGTGCCAGACAGTATCGCGCGCGAGTAATCCATCTGTTTCGCAATTAATTAATTCAGATTTTCAGGCTTTATAAGGGCCTTCAAAGGTAATAGAGGGGCTACTAAAAGACCATGTTTACTTCTTGATTTTGCCTGGTAGCAGCTTCTGCACCGGTACTCAGCAAAGTTAAAAAGTAAACATGGTTTTTTGCTTAGGCTTGCTTCGTCTCTTTTTCAGAGGCTTTTTCCTCTTTCTCTTCCGGAGCAGCTTCTGTTTCTGAGGCGGCTTTTGTAAACTGCAGGTGTTTGTTTACAATGGCATACCAGGTAGCCAGTTTTTTCATGTCAGAAATATACACACGGTCCTGGTCGTATTCGGGCAACACATCTTCCATAAAAGCTTTGTACTCCTCATCAGATGGCTTGCTGCTTAAAGGCAGTTCATCACCGAATTTCTGATGAATACGATCAAATACCTCGGCCAATGGAACAGTTGTTTCCTCATCGGTGGTGTAAATAGAGATTTCCTCCAGCAACGACATACGGTGGCGCGCTTGTGCAACCAACCTGTTTGGCTTGTCGGCCAGGCTCTCAATAATAACACCGGTTCGTGTTGGCTTTACGACACGGTAAAGCCCGTTCATGCCAGAAACGGCAGCAATTTGTTTTAAATCAATCGGCATAATAAGATGTAAGCTTTGTTTATAACTTGAACTTGATCGGAATACTGGCGAGCATGCTGTAGCCAGGGGCATTAAACTTTAACTGCCGCGCTACACGTAATGCTTCTTCGCCTGTACCTGCTCCAATCTCTTTAATAATTTTCAGTCCTGAAATAGATCCGTCTTCATTTAAAGTAAAGCCAATAATGCAGTCGCCCTGCACACGGTTTCGTTTCGCCAGGGGCGGGTACTTCAGCTCCTGGTAAATAAACTGGTACATCGCCTCATTTCCACCCTCGTAATGCTCTGCAACCGGAGGTGTTTTCTCGGGCATCCACACTTTGGCTTCCGGGGTGGCAGCTGCCTTCGGCGTAGAGGTCTGGGCAGAAGCACTGATTGCCACAAAGGCAAATAAGCAAACTAAAAAGGAAATTTTACGATTCATGTGTTAAATAATTAATGGCTGTGTTTAGGTTGAATGATAAAAAGCTTATAGATCCTTTGCTATTGCAGCACAATGCTACATGGTAAACTTGCGTCTTACGGGGCACAGGGTGTTATTGGTTTTCCTTTACTTTATTTTCCTTTAACTGCAGGTTTACTTCCTGAATAAATTCTAAAATTTCGTCGCGGCCTGCCTTTTTTGTAGCTGAAGTTCTGAAAATTCGTGGTAGCTCATCCCAGGTCTCTTTTAGCTTTCTCACAAAGGCTGCAATGTTACTGTCTGTTTTCGTGTTCGACTGCTTATCTGTTTTCGTGAAAACCAGAACAAACGGTACACCAATCGTGCCAAGTTGATTTACAAAATCAAGATCGGGTTGCAGTGGCTCATGCCTCGAATCTATAAGCAAAAATACACAGGTAAGGTTCTCGCGCTCCTGAAAATAGAAGTTAATCATTTTTCTCCAGCTCTCTCTGGAGGTTTTACTTACTTTGGCATAGCCATACCCCGGTAAATCGACCAGGTACCAATCATCGTTAATCAGAAAATGATTAATAAGCTGTGTTTTGCCGGGCGAGGCAGATGTTTTAGCCAGTTTGCTCTGGTTTGTAAGCATGTTTATCAGCGACGATTTCCCGACATTGGAGCGCCCGATAAAGGCATATTCCGGCTTAGTAGGGGCAGGGCAAAGGTCCACCCGCGTATTACTCATCAGGAATTTTGCTTCCTTAATCACCATAACTTAATTATTTAGTTCGAAACACCTGATCTAGTACATTTATCAGAAGCTTTTATTTGCAAAAATCAAAAACTTACACCAAGTTTATATAATTTTGCCTGCTTAAACTTTCACGCGAAAGGGAACCTTTTAGTAGCGGCTCGTGCAGGTGTGGTATAAAGGCATGGTTTAAATTTAGGTTAAGCCACAAAGTTACCATATATTTTTTTAACACTGGCAGTAGCCTTCGGGTTCGGATTTTATTTAAAGAGTACGCACACTTTTGTGCATCTGGTTTTAGTTTTATGAAGAAGAAGTATCTGCTGGTAACATTGCTTGCGGTGTTGCAGGTAACAATGGCGTTTGCACCCGCATACCCCGAGGCTGGCAACGATTTAAAGAAGGCAGCAAAAGCATACGCATCCCAGGAGTATGAGCTGGCGCTGGAGCTGTATAGAAAAGTACTGCAGAAGAATCCCGACCACCTGCAGGCAAACTTAAGAGCAGGGATCTGCTACCTCGATTTACTACAACCTGCCAAAGCCTTTGAACACCTGGAGTTCGCCTACAAGAAAGATCCGAAGGTAACCGATGAAATTTTAATGTTGTTGGGTGAGGCGCAGCAGCAACTCTACAACTTTGAAGAGGCGATGGGCTACTTTCGTACTGAGCTCGCCAGCCTGTCACGTGCTGAGTCCTGGAACAAGGAGTTTTTGCTGAAGCGGCTTCGGGAGTGCGAATCTGGCTTGGCACTATCAGCCAACCCGGTACTGGCACAGATCACTAATCTGGGGCCAGCCATTAACTCGCCCTACTCCGATTATGTACCGGTAATGCTCCCCGGCGATACGCTTTTACTATATACCACCCGCAGGCCAGTAAGTGAGGCTCGCGGACGCACCGGTGTGGTAGAGTACATGCATGTATCTAAGTTACGAAACGGAGCATGGCAGCAGGCCGAGCTTTTTCTTCAGGATGCAGCTAAGTTGCCCGACCACTCAGCTGTATCGGTGGCTCCTAACGGCCAGGAACTCTACACCTATTTTGGCGGTAAAAACAGAGGGCTTTTTATGTCTGAAAAGGCAGGGCAGGGCTGGAGTGATCCTGTGCGATTAGGTAGCCCATTTAACGAAGGTACCGTTGAAACCTCGATGCATGTAACCGATGATGGTAAATTCGCTTTTTTCTCTAGCGACAGACCTGGTGGTTTTGGCGGTCTGGACCTTTACATATGCTACAAGCAGGAAAATGGCACATGGAGCGATGCTTTAAATCTTGGCCCGGCTATTAACTCAGCTTACGACGAAGACGCACCTTTTGTGGATGTGAAGACAAATACACTGTATTTCAGCTCAAGAGGGCACAATGCCATAGGAGGATACGATGTTTTTAAATCCAGTATAAAAGACTCTGTCTGGAGCCAGGCGCAGAACCTGGGTATGCCTGTTAACTCACCTTTCGACGATATTTATTTCTCGCTGACACATAATCGCGACAAGGCCATCTTCTCGTCCGACAGGCCGGGTGGGCACGGCAGAAAAGATGTCTATTTTATAACTTTCAAATAATTTTCTAGAATATATATAGTTTTTGCGTAAATATTACTTTCAATATATTGGTATTCAGTGTTTTTTGAGTAAATAGGCAGGTCGTAAGGCACCTGAAAAGCGGTAAGCGATTGGCTATAACATTTTTTTTCTGGTAATATCTATATATCTTTACCTATATATTGTAGACAAATGACTTCTTACTTTATTTGTGAAGTTTTTAATAGAATAACATCCTGTTTTTTTCAACACTTATCTGCATATTCATATACATAAGTTTTTACTTATCGTATAGAATCCTGTTTAATAAAAAGCACCAACTTTCTTTTTTAAGTACTTTAAACTACCGAACTATAACAAACCTTTTACAGCATGAATAAGTCAGCCAAAACATTCTCCAGGTTTTCGTTGCTCCTCGCGTTGATTTGCCTCCTGGGCAATACAGCCGATGCCCAAAGCAACCGAAAGCTTATACGGAATGGCAACAAGTTCTTTGATAAAGAGAATTACAGAGCCGCCGCTCCTTTTTATGAGCAGGTACTAGCCAAAGATCCTGATAACGCCCGCGCCCTGTATTTTGCCGGCATCAGTTACATGACCTTCGACAAGGAAAAGGCTGTGGATTATATTTACAGAGCACAAACGTTGCGCCCTAACCTCGATCGGGAAATGGAATACTGGCTCGGACGTGTTAACCACATCAACTACCGCTTCGACGAAGCCATTCAGCATTACCAGAACTACATTCCAAGAATCCAGAAGCGTGACCAGGTGCGTCGCCAGGAAGTTGCCAGACTTATTCAGCACAGCAAAAACGCCAAACATGAGGTAGCTAACCAGAAAGATGTGTTTGTGCGTAACCTGGGTTCTGTTGTGAATACTTCTTATTCGGAGCACAGCCCTGTAATTTCTTCTGATGATAACTACCTGCTCTTTACATCGCGTAGTGCAGCTGCATCAGGTGGTAAATCAGCGGCAGACGGTGAGTACTACGAAGATATTTTCGAATCAAGAAGAAACGAGGAGGGCGAGTGGAGCCAGCCACAATCGCTGGCTGGTGCACTAAGCAGCTCCGGACACGATGCTTCTATTCAACTTTACGATAACGACACTAAGATGCTGCTTTACCGCCAGCAAAACAACGGCGATATTATGGTGTCGGAGCGTAGCGCCGATGGGCGTTGGGGAACCCCACAAAGCATTGGTGCTACCATTAACACCCGTGGTTTTGAGTCTGACGCCTACATTACGCCAGATGGCAATACGCTGTATTTTTCTACCAGCAACTATTCTCAAGAAGGCGACCTTGATATTTATGTAGCGCAACGCCAGCGTAATGGCCAGTGGGGCAAGCCAAGAAGTATCGGTAACACCATTAACTCGAAATTCGACGACGACAGCCCTTATCTGGCGAGCGATGGTACATTGTACTTCAGCTCAAGAGGCCACAACACCATGGGCGGTTACGATATCTTCTCTTCTAAATACGATTCGGTAGCCAGAAGATGGAGCAAGCCTGTGAACCTGGGAGCACCTGTTAATACCCCAGATGATGACACTTATTACCGCCTGAGCCCGGATGGCAGTTATGCCTTCCTTTCGTCTTACCGTATTGGTGGTGTTGGTGAAAAAGATATCTACACCATCAACTACATCAGAAACCTGCGTGTGCAAGGTCAGGTGTTTGCTGCTTCAGACAGCACAACTGCCATTCCGGGAGTAGAGTTGGTGTTTAACAGTACACAAGCCGACAGACGTGCTATCAGCTACCGCGACATCACCAAGCCCGATTCAGGTAACTACCAGGTGTCGGTGCTATCTGGCCGTACGTATCAGATCGAGGTGTTGAAAGATGGCAAATCAATTTCTACTGAAACATTTGAAATGCCTGTTGTATTAAATGACACGACTGCGCTTGTTAAAAACTTCTACGTACCTATCTCTGTTGATGTAGATCCTGGCCGTTTCGCCATGAAAAACATCTATTACGACACAGACAAGTATAACCTGCGTTCTGAATCGATTCGTGAGCTCGACAACATTGCAGAAGTGATGAAAGCGAACCCAGGCATGAACCTGAGCATTGATGGCCACACCGACTCTCGCGCCAGCGATTCTTACAACATGACCTTAGGCGACAACCGTGCAAAAGCTGCATACGATTACCTGGTTGAGAAAGGAATTTCGGCTCGCCGCATGGTAACTGTAAGTTACGGAGAGCGTCGTCCTGCAGTGCCTAACACATCTGCTGAGAACATGCAACTGAACAGGAGAACAGAATTCAGAGTAATACCAAGACAGCAGGAAAACACAAACCCTGACATGTAAGAATAGCTTATTAACTTATTGTGCTACTCTTAGCACAGCCTTTTACAGAACAGGCCGGGCAATTGCCCGGCCTGTTTTTTTTATATTTTAATAAATAATGCATGAATTATAGGTAAAGGAACAGTATTTTTGCCTGAGTTTTATTTTAAACTAGTTAAATGGCTGTAGTCCCTTACAAAGACCAGAACGAAAACAAAAAATCGCAGGTGGCCCAGATGTTCAACAACATTGCCGGCAAATACGATTTTCTGAATCATTTCCTAAGTGCTGGTATCGATATTATCTGGCGAAAGAAAGCGGTAAAGTTGCTGGCGCCTTCCAACCCCAAAATAATGCTCGACATTGCCACAGGTACCGGCGACTTTGCAATAGAAGCTTTAAGTCTGAACCCGGACAACATAATCGGAGTCGATATTTCGGAAGGTATGATGGCTGTGGGCAGAGAAAAGCTGAAGCGCCGTGGCCTCGATAAGAAAATAGAGTTGCTTTACGGCGACTCCGAAGACCTGCCCTTCGAAGACAATACATTCGATGCCATTACGGTTGCTTTCGGGGTGCGTAATTTCGAGAACCTGCCTAAAGGCCTTTCTGAAATGTACAGGGTGCTGAAGCCTGGCGGAACTGCCGTGGTGCTGGAGTTCTCGAAGCCGAAGGCATTCCCGATGAAACAGCTCTACCAATTTTATTTTAAAAATATACTACCGGTAGTAGGTAAGTTCGTTTCTAAGGACCGGGCCGCTTACACGTATCTGCCGGAGTCGGTGCAGGCTTTCCCAGACGGACAGGAATTTATAAATATTTATCAGCAGGTTGGATTTAAATCAACAAAATGGCATTCACTTACATTTGGAATAAGCTCCATCTACACAGGAAAAAAATAGTATTTGCAGTTTTTTCAGTTCTGTTCCTTAGCAGCAGTCTGGCTTCGGCCCAGAAAAAAATATCGCAGGAGAACAAGCCGAATTACGATGAGAAAAAGGTGCATTATGGGTTTTACCTGGCTGTGCCACTTACCAAATACAACCTGGAGCATTCGCAGGAATATGTAGATCAACTTAATTCCGGATCTGCTATGACCGTGAACGCCCGCACATCGCCCGGCTTTTACACGGGCCTGGTACTAAACGTGGGCCTGGCCGAGTACCTCGACTTCAGGTTTGTGCCGGGAGTTGGGTTTTATGGTCGTACCATTGAGTTTGGAAACGCCGCCCAAGACGATGGCAGCCGTGGCACTACCAACGTAACCATCAGTTCTACCATGGTAGAACTGCCATTCTTGCTTAAGTACAAGTCGAAGCGCAGAACCAACTACCGCATGTATTTTGTAGGTGGCGTAAAACCGGGCATCGACCTGAACAGCGAAAAAGACAGCAACAACGGCGATGGATTGCGCACAGAGAAGTTTGACCTTGCCCTGGAGTATGGCGTAGGGCTCGATATTTTTTACCCGTTCTTCAAATTCGCCCCTGAGCTGCGTTTCTCCCATGGGTTGCTAAACCAGCATGTGCGCGACAATAACATGTATAGCCGCAGCATACAGCGCCTTACAAACCATAACATTTCGCTGATCCTGTTTTTCGAATAAACTCATGACCAGAATAGCTCTTGTAACAGGTGCAACCTCGGGTATAGGACGCGCAACAGCTTTGGCGTTAGCCAAACAGGGGTACCACATCATTGCCACGGGCCGCAGAACCGAGCGCCTGGAGGAACTGAAACAGGAACTACAGGAGGTGGTGCCCGTGCTAACGCTTACATTTGATGTTCGCGATAAAGAAGCCGTGCAGCAGGCAATAGCCTCGTTGCCGGAAGCCTGGAAACAGATTGAAGTACTGGTAAACAACGCCGGTAATGCTCATGGTTTATCGCCCATTCAGGAAGGTTCGCTGGAGGACTGGGAGGCGATGCTCGACATCAACGTGAAAGGCCTGCTTTATGTAACCCATGAGGTGCTGCCTCTTATGTTGGCACACAAAAAAGGCCACATCGTAAACATAGGTTCTATTGCCGGCAAAGAGGTTTACCCGAACGGCAATGTATACTGCGCCTCAAAATTTGCAGTAGACGCACTCTCCAAAGCCATGCGCCTCGACTTAATACACGAAGGAATAAAAGTATCGGAAGTAAACCCGGGACTGGTGCAGACTGAGTTTTCAGAGGTGAGGTTCAAAGGCGACAAAGAGCGTGCAGCAGGTGTGTACAAAGGCATAGAGCCTCTTCGTGCCGAAGACATTGCCGACGTAATTGCTTTTGTTGTGTCGCGGCCTGCGCACGTTAATCTGGCAGAAGTAATGGTGCTGGCTGGTGCACAAGCCTCCGCCACCATTGCCAGCAGAAAGTAAGTCGCTTTGAAAAGTGCATAAATCAAAAAAGTCAGAAATACCTACAACCGGTACTTCTGACTTTTTGATTTATGGGAGATAAGTACCCGTTGCTCAGTTAATCCTACTGCCAAATTATTTAAATAAAAACAGCCTTCAGAAGCTTTTTGGGTCAGAATAATCCAAGGGTACCACAGTGGTCTGCTCAGTTATTCCTGGTTCTCAAGGTTGCTTTGTGGCGGAATACAAACGTTTATCCTCATTCCGCCAAGGTAAGCAAGTATACCTGAAGTACTATCTCGAGAAACCTTCGCGGTCAAAAGCGTGCACTCTTACATCGCTGGTTCTTTTGTCTTTTGTTTCAGGGCCTGCCTCTAACTCAGTGCCTCTTTTGGTGTCATAAACAATGGTTTTACGGCGCAAGCCTTTCACTTGTGAGGTGTCTTTCATTTCATCTTCGCCACGGCCACCAACTATTTTAACTTTAATGCCCTTGTTTACCTCGCCGCTCACTTTAAATTCATCGTCTTCTGCCAGACCATACAAGGTTATCAGGTCGGTTTCTGCACGGTTAAATACCCGGTGGTACACTTGTTTTTTGTCAGATGCCCGCCATACGGTTACAGCCGTTTCATCATCGTTGAGGCGCTTTACCTCAAAAATGTCTTCTTCGTCGGTACCTACCACCAAGGCTTCTTTAGCCAGAATTTTGTAAAATTCCTGGGCTGCCTCAGGTAGTTTGTCGCGCCTGTTCTTCAGTTTCCGGATGTAGCTTTCGCCAACTAGTTTATAAACCGAATCAGGAAACTGGCGAACTGCCTGCTCTATTACCTGGTCGGAGAGAGATGCCTGCAATTCGGTGGCTAGCTCTGCAAAGTCTTTGGCTGTTAGTTCCGGCAAGGCTCTCTGGTCTATAAAAGACGAGTTCATGGCCAGCGCATACACATCTTTGTAATCTTCAGAAAAAGACTCAAACTTTCTGATTGCCCATTTCCGGCTAAACAGCCAGGTTATCACGCCATCGTCGAACTGGTAAAAAGCATTGTCGCGGTCTTTCGGAATAGGACGGTATATTGTTTCGCCATCTTCGTCGTATTCAGCCCAGTTCCACTGACCTTCGTGCCGGTCCCAATCGTTTATAACTAAATCGAAGAGGCGGGCTTTTGCGAACGCACGCTGATCTATAAAGTGAGAGTCTTTGTTAAAGCGCTTCTTGAGCATCTTTTTAGAAGAAACAATATCTTCGGCATCTGCAATATCGTCGGTAATAGAATTATCGTCGGTGTATTTTTCCTCAATCATGAAGAAACGATCCTGAAACTGGTCGTTAAATTCGCCAAAGCTGGTATCAGTTGGCAGCACGTATATAAGCTCAGGGTTTGCATGCGGTATGCCAGCAGCCTTTGCCATGCCCGGAATAATAAGAGCTCCATAGGGGTTTATAGCAGAGGTTTGGTTGCGGATAACATCAGCCACAAAGGTTTTCTGCCAGAACTTCGGAAGCACACCTATTGGGTCTTTGTCGAGGGAGCGAAGGGCGTAAGAAAAACCTTCTTTATCGGTGAGGGTAAGGCTGGTGGTTTGCATGCCACCTCCCAGTTTTTCAATTTCCAGTCCGCCCTTGGTTTCGTTCATGTTAAAAACCTGTACCTGCACCGGTGCCACCCAGATGTCGCGGTAATGCTTTCCCCAGAAAAATGTATGGAAGCCACCGCGCTTGTAGTGGCTTCCGGCCTGTACGGTTACGCTATCTATGGTGCCTGGTGCTGCTGCCTGTACCTTTTGGTACTGCGAGTCGCCCAGAATAGGAGTCTTAGAAAAAAAGTTCTTCTTCGCGCATCCAAAACCTGAAGCCGAAAGAAGAAAAAAGAGGCAAAGCTGCCTTACGGTATAGCTCATATAGTTTTTTAGTCAGAATAGTTGAAGTATCTAACGTAAAAAAGCTATAATGTTTACAAGCTAGCACCAAGAGCAGGTGTTGTTAGAGAAGAAATTTCAGGAAGTAAACCCAAAGGCAGAAGCAGGCTACAAGACCAGCAGTTAGTGGTTAAACAGCAGAATACAACTTGTGTTCAACAGCCGGTTATTTTCGGTAGCAAAAGGAGTAGCTACCAATATATTCTAGAAGTCATGTTGTATTTTCCTACCCGAATTATTTAAATGAAAACAGCCTTCAGAAGCATTTTTTCTAGAAAGTTGTCAAGGGTGTACCTGATGTTTTGGATTCTTTTGAGACAGATCTTTTTGAATTCAAGCTTCTTCCGGTTTTTTCTGCCTGCAAAAGAGCTTCAGAATCGCCAAAATAAACAGAACGGCTAGCACGAGCGGAAGACGCGAAGGCATTCTTAAAATCAAGGAGCAACCAAATAATAGTTTAACTAATTAAAAAAGGAGATTCCGGGTTAGGAGGTTAAACCGGCCAGGCTTCTAGTCGGTAGGCGCTGTCCCAGAACATCCATTCAAGTTTAGTGGCTGTAACAAAAGCGGTGGTCATGGCTTGTTGCTGGTTTGGGGTGCAGGTGGCGGCTACCTCGTCGCAGAGCATGATGGCGCGTTGCACAATAGCTCCAAACTCCTCGCCGGCATAGGTGTTTATCCACTCTTGGTAAGGGTTGTTCGCTACCTGAGGTTGCTGGTAAATATAATCTCCCACAGCTTTATAGATCCAGAAGCAGGGCAAGACAGCGGCCATGGCTACCTCTACCTGTGCTAAGGCCGCCTGGCTGAGCAGGTAGTTGGTGTAATGCTGGCAAACTGGCGATATGGCAGGCGTATCAGATAGATTATATTTCCGGAAGTAACTGGCATGCAAGGCTCTCTCTACCACAATGGCACCTTCAGCAAACTGTGCAAAAGCAAGCACCTGTTCGGCATGGAGCGACCTGCCCGCAATCAGCGATAAAGCTTTGCCGAACTGTGTCAGGTAGAGCGAATCCTGGCCCAGGTAAAAAGCAAATTTGTTTTGCGGAAGTGTGCCGGCAACCAATTCCTGAATAAAAGGCATTTTAGTTATTTGCTGGTAAGTGTTGTTGCCAGCTTGCCAGGCGGTGTTACTCCAACTCATGTTTCTGTAGTTTTAAAGGTTCAAAAAAATGGTTTAGCGGACCATGGCCGGCACCGGTTTTTACATCTTTTCCCTGAAGTATGGCCTGGTGCACATACAGCTTCGCCTCTCGTATGGCTTGTAGCAGGGGCTGGCCTTGCGCCCGGTAAGCCGCAATAGCCGACGACAGGGTGCAGCCAGTGCCATGTGTATTGCGGGTAACTATATTATCAGATTCAAAAATATGCTCCTGACCGTCTTGCTGTACAAATACGTCGTATAATCTTGGACCTTCCAAATGGCCGCCTTTCAGTAACACGGACTGGCAGCCTGTTTGCAGAATTTTCCGTGCAGCTATTTTCATGTCATCGAGGGAGGAAATTGGCATTTGTGCCAGAATAGCTGCTTCGTCTATGTTAGGTGTTACGACCTCAGCCATCGGAAACAGTTTTTGCTTCAGTACCTCTATCGTCTGATCGTGAATTAGCTTGTCGCCGCTGGTGGCAACCATTACGGGGTCCAGCACAACAGGCAAGTCGGGGTATGGTTGCAGTGCGGCTACAATGGCCTGTACCAGCTCTACGCTGTGCACCATGCCAATTTTTACGGCGGTTGGTTTTATGTCGTCCAGCACTACTTGTACCTGCTGCTGCACAATAGCCGGAGGTACGCCATGAATGCCGGTAACCCCAAGGGTATTTTGCACAGTTATGGCCGTAATGGCAGAGGTGCCAAAGCAGCCAAGTGCCGAAAATGTTTTCAGGTCGGCTTGAATGCCGGCACCGCCCCCACTGTCGGAGCCGGCAATGGTTAGTACTGCCGGGTATTTATATCTTTCTATCTGGTCTGGCATGTTTTTCAATTTCGTTTCGGAGAATTTCGGCAGCATAGGAAGGATCTGGAGCTGAGCAAATGGCAGATACCACTGCCAGACAATCGGCTCCTGCCTGCAGAATGGCTCCTGCGTTTGCGGCGCTTACCTGCCCTATGGCCACCAAAGGTTTAGCGGTTTGCTCCCTTATCCTGCTAATGCCCTCCAGGCCCCAGGCCGTAACGGTATCGGTTTTGGTTGGGGTCTCGAATACAGGGCTCAGGGCAAGGTAATCGGCTAACTGAGCACTGGTGCTTTGGAGATGCTCTTCGTACTCGAGGGAGTAGCCCAGTGTGCCGCAGGTTGTCCAGTGCTTCAGTATGCTTTCGGGTGTCATATCGTTGTTGCCCACATGAATTCCCATGGCACCGCACTGCACTGCCACTTTCAGGTTATCGTTAATAATAAGCGGTACCTGGTAGCGGTCGAGCATCTCTTTCAGGCGCAGTGCTTTGGCTAGGAAAGCAGCATCCGGCAGGTCTTTTTCGCGAAGCTGCACCATGTCTACACCGCCTTTGACGGCTGCTTCTACCACGCTTACCAGGTCTCTACCTAAACAGGCTGCCTCATCGGTTACCAGGTAAAGTTTGTAGCTAAAAGGCCGCATCGAGTTGCTTCAGTTTTAGCCGCTGCATAAAGTCGTTTTCTGAAAGTGTGTGCAGCATGTCGAGGAAGTGCAGTTGCAGTGAGCCTGGTCCCGCCGATTTTTCGGCTGCCATTTCGCCTGCTATACCCATTAAGGCCATTGCGGCTGCCGTAGCGAGCAGAGGTTGCGCTGGCAGTACCGCGCAGCAGGCACCTATTAAAGCTGTGGCGGTGCAGCCCATGCCGGTAATTTTAGCCATAAGCGGGTGCCCGTTGGTAATCGAAAGGCCTTGTGCCTGTTGCACCAGCAGGTCTTCGGCACCCGAAACGCAGATTACGGCTCCTGTGTTTTTGCTTAGTACAATAGCGGCATCCAGTGCCTCTGTACTCTCATTAATGCTGTCTACTCCTTTGGTGCCGGTGCCTTTGCTGGCCAGTGCCAGTATTTCGGAGGCATTACCCCTGACAACCGTTGGCTTATGTTTCAGAAGTTCTTCCAGCACACGGTCGCGGTAAGGAGTGGCACCTGCGCCTACAGGGTCCAGCACCCACGGCTTTTGCAGTTTCTCGGCTTCTAGCACCGCCCGCCGCATGCTTTCGACCCAGTACTCGTCAAGCGTACCTATGTTAATGACCAAGGCACTGGCAATACCAGTCATGGCTTCTATTTCGGAGTGGGCATGCGCCATAACCGGCGAGGCACCTGCTGCCAGCAAGGCGTTGGCCGTGTTGTTCATAACCACATAATTGGTAATGTTGTGGACCAGTGGCGAAGTAGCTTTTACTGCCTGTATGGTTTGCCAGAGTATATCCTTCATAGCGAGAGGTGGTTAAGTATAACAAATGGCTAAGAGGCTCCGGGAGAAGCAAGAAATGAGAAGAGGAAACGGCAGGCTACTGCCAATCTCTGCTTTTCCCTTCGCCAGCATTACCCGGAGCAGGTTCAAAGGGTATTTTCTCAGTTCCGTAAAAAAGGAACACCCCCAAAGCCAATACAATTATAAGCAATTTAGCTGGTAGATTCCAGTCTTTTTCAGTAGTCGGAACTAGCGGAAGGAGTAGCTGCTCGTTCTAAAAAGAAATAATACTCAGATTTTAGACGCTAGATGTTAGATACTAGACTCCCCTTTAATTAGTTAAAAGTTAAAAGAAGCACTCATTAAGAATTCTAAATAAATACTATTTAACCATTCAACCATTTAACAATTCAGCAATCAACAACCAGCAATTATTCCAATGAAAACGCCCTTCCGAAGCATTTTATCTACGTTCTAGTCAAGGGGTAGCCAAGGATATTAGCTTACTACCACACCATTCTGTAGCTGCAGCACCTTGTTTACGCTTTCCGGAATTTCCTGCTGGTAATGCGTCACGTAAATCAGGGTGGTGTTGCTTTGCTGGCAAATAGCATCTAGTAATTTTTTGAACTGCTCCTGCTGGTGCTTGTCGAGGCCCTGGCAAGGTTCATCGAGGATGAGCAGGGGCGGGTTTTTGATGAGGGCGCGGGCAAGCAGGCACAGGCGTTGTGTACTAGCCGATACTGCTCTAAGCGGCAGGTGCGCCTCCTGTTCTATTTCCAGGAGCTGCATCCAGCGCAAAGCAATGGCCGCATGGTGCTCCTCACTTTTCCTGAAAAGACCTAAGGTATCGTAAAAACCCGACTCCACTACCTCCAGGCAGGTGTTCTCGTTCGGGAAGTACTGGTACATCTCCGGCGATACAAAGCCAATTTTTTTCCGGATGTCCCAGATGGTTTCGCCGCTTCCTCGTTTGCGGTCGAACAGAGTCAGTTTCTGGGCATACGATTGTGGGTTATCGCCGTTTATCAGGCTGAGTAACGTTGTTTTGCCTGCCCCGTTGTGGCCCAGCAGCGCCCATCGCTCTCCCTGCCGTATATGCCAGTTTATGTTGTCTAGCACCAGCTTCTGCGCATATTGTATGTGCACCTGTTCCATCTTCACAATGGTTTCGAAAACCTGAGGCGCAGTATGCGACAGAAGCGACTGTAGTGCTGCCAGATCAGGAGCAAAAGCGGGTGCCATGTTAACTCGTGCGGGGTCATATTCGGCAATGGGTAGCTGCTCCACCAGAGTGCCTTTATCCAGAATGGCTACATGCGTTAAAGCCTCCGGAACTTCTGTAGGTGCAGTTGCCATTATAACAGAAATACCCGAGTCAGCTATTTGCCTGATTAACTGGTTAAACTCTGCCCGCGTTTGCACATCGAGGCCGGTTAAAGGGTTGTCGAGGAGGAGCAGGCGGGGGTGGCGCAGGAGGGCAGCAGCCAGCAAAAGCCGTTTGGTTTCGCCATTCGATAGTTTTATCAGTTGTTTGTCGAGTAGCTGCTCCAGCTGAAAGGTGCTGATAACGGTTTCGACCGTCCAACAGCTCTCTGCCTCTGCCGGAGCCTCAATACCTGCCAGGTAGTTGGCTACAGTGGGGGCATCTTCCGAGTCGGCGGCGTGGTAGCGTTGCTGGTAGTAAAACTCCGTTATGTTAGACGACAGGTTTCGGAAGTTATGTTTCTGGGCAACCTCTGCCACCAGGTTATGATGCGTAAACACCTTGCCATGCTGTGGGTATTGCTGCAGGTATTCTTCGTAGTACACATGCTGCACCGTTCCGCTTACCACATTGTATTTGCCGGCTATGGTTTGCAGCAGGCTGGTTTTGCCAGAGCCGCTCTCGCCTACCAGCGCCCATTGCTCCCCTTTATTTATCCTGAAACTCAGGTTACGGAACAGCGTGTGGTTCAGGTGTTTTACGGTAATGTTCTGGAGCAAAAGAACTGGAGCAGGTGTGGTAGCAGGCATTTTAACAAAAGACTTTTAAGTGTTGAGAACTTAAAGTTACGGGTTTAAAACGAAATGGCACTCTTCCTGGCACCACACCTATAACAGTCTCAGCCCTACCTGGTGCTTGGCTTAATTATGAGTTAGGGCAAGGAAGCTCGCTCGTAAAGAGTCTTCTGCGATGTTCTAAGACATCTGTGCAGGGGCTTAAATTTCTTGTAGCAGCGGTTCGTTTTTCGGTTCCTGCATAACGCTTCTAACTTTTTTCTGCTTTTCCTGGTTAATGTTGCCCAACCCGATGGAGAGCACAAAGTAGAACCTGTTGGTAACAAGTGGCGACTGGCGCAGCAGATCCTGGTTGTTATTTATTTTCCAGTTTTGTTTTTCGAGCGGCACCAGGTAGCCGGCCTTCAGGTTCAGCAGGTAAAAGGTCTGGAACGACCAGCCCAGCCCCAGGTCTAGGTTGGCAACAGAAGTTGTAAATTCTTTTGTGTCGGTGGTAGATTTCAGGTAGTCCTCAAATGTCCAGATTTCCTGCGGCTTTTCCTGGTACAGGTAGTTTAGCCCGGTGCCTTTAAAACCTACGTAAGGGTAGAGCGAAAACTGGTAATGGCGCAGCAGGTCGTAGCCAACGTTAATGGAGGTGGCACGGTACTCTACCTCGTGCCGCAGCAGGTCGTTATCTTTTTTTCGGGCCGTTTTGTTAAACGAGAAAGTGGTAATAATTCTGTTGGTGTAGAGCTGCAGGCCATATCTGATAGCTGCTGTTGGCGCTTTAAGGCCAGGGAACCCAAACTTGCCCAGTTCCTGGTTCATAGCCGAAGCACTAACAACAGGAAACTCAAGCGGCAATATCAGGTAGCTGCCAAACACAGAATTTTTCGTAGAATCTGCCGCAAGATTCGCATCTGATTGAGCAAACAACGGAGCTGTGGCAGCTATCAGAAATAGAAAGAGAAATAAAATGGAAGGTTTCATCCCTCTAAATTACAAAAAGCTTTGAATTGTCACCTGAAAAATAAGGACATTTAGATGATTTTGTAAAGCCACAGCTCATGTTAGCATGTTTAAGCGTTAAGAAATATTTTTCTGTACCTTCCTTTTCTAAAGCTACGCTTCCGTGCTGCAGAGCAAAAGTTTTTTGTTCTGCAGCACGCTCAGCCTAATCTTCGTAAAACTCTATCAGGGAGGCAAAGAAACTGTGGTTCCAGCCTTCGGTAATGTCTTCAAATGCTTCGTCCGGGATGTTGGTGTGCCGGAGTTCGGCGGAGGTGCCGGATTTGTGTGGGTGCAGCTTAATGGTGACAACAGACTGCTCTTCCTGGTCTCCAAAATACCATTCCTGCACTACTTTTTTGTTTTCTTCAAACTCCAGGTTTTTGCCCACAATATCGCCATCAAACAACGAAAACTCAGAGCCCGGCTCTGTCGACATTTCCACTTTGTCACCTGTCCAGAGTTGTATGGTGATGGGGTTGGTAAGGGCGGCATATACTTCTTCCGGGGAGGCTGGTATAATGTAATATTTCTTAAAGTCTTTCATGGCGTGTTCTGAAAAAAGAAGCTGGGAGGTTAGTTTTTCTTTGTAAATGTTTTAACGTAGAGCCTTTCTACTTTTTCGCGTGCCCAGGGTGTTTTTCTTAAAAAGGTAAGGCTCGATTTAATAGATGGGTTGTTGTTAAAGCTGTTGATGTTAATTTTGTAACCAAGTTCATCCCATCCAAAATAATCTACCAGCTGCACCAGCATTTGCTCCAGCGTTATGCCATGCAACGGGTTGTTTTTCTGTTCTTCCATCAGTAGCGTTTGGTTATTTATAGCTGTTCGGCAGAGCTGTGCGTAACGGCTGCGTTTGCCCTTGGAGCAAAGTAACAAAAAACGCCGCTAATTTCAGCAGTGTGCACCAACGGGAGCCAAGAGTTTTAATATGTTAAGGTTCTTCTGTGGGCTGAGAGCTTTCCAGACCTTTGTTAAACGCGCTTATAAAGGCATGCCGCAGCACATTAAAAATGGTGGCCGACACATCCGCATCCATTTTACTTATATCGCCTTTTATCGGGACTTTAGTGGCTACCTGGTCGCGGGGCTGGTTTTCTACGGCTTCGGCAAAGAGGCCTGCTATGGCTTCCCAGGCAGCTCTGAAAAAGCCGCCTTCTTTTTTGTCTTTTTTCCAGTTAAGCACTTTTACGTTTTCGAAGAAGGGTTTCATGTAGCCATCTAATTGCCCGTCGGTCAGGGTTAGTTCGCTGTACATGTCGAGGGTGCCTCGCTCTACATCGAATTTAGCGTAGGCTTCAATAAAACTATTTACCGCTGTCAGGTCTACTTTGGTTAGCTCCACCTTCAGGTCAAAATCGGGGATCTCTTTCAGGGCATTGGTTTTCATGCTGCCTTTTAGCTGGCCTCCTCCAATAGAGCGGCCGGAAAAGGTAACGTCGGAAGGTAGTTTTTCGCTTTCTTCTTCTACATTGGCCAGGTTCAGGGCTACCAGCTGCAGTTGCTCCATGTAGAGGTTTATGTCGGGGCTGGCTCCAAAATCGAGGTAGGCAATGCGGCCCTGGCTTGCCTCAAGCCTGTTAATGGTAATCGGCATCAGGTCTTTTACCACTTCGGTCCAGTGCTGACGGGTGGGTTCGTTGGCGGTATCGGTTTTGGCTTCTACAATATTCACTTCCGGCTGCAGCATTTGTATTTCGCTTACTACCTTTCCTTTCAGTAACGAGCGCCACTGCACCGACAGGTCCGTTTTCCTGATGTACAGAAAAGGGTATTTAGGGTTGCCGTTTTCCTCAACCAGGTGCAGGCCATCTATGGTGTAAGCACCACGGTACAGGTGCAGGTCTATGTCTTCTACATAGCCGGTGTAGCCGGGCAAGTCGTTCAGGGTTTTGTTTACATACCGTTTCACGATGCCAGGGAGCGCCAGCCGGAACAGCAGTAGCAGTACCACCACGGCTGCAAGTGTGGCATAGGTTCTTTTATATCGCCTTCTCATATATTGTTTTCCTCGTAAACTCACTTTCAGCAAACAGGCTACAGTAGCTGTTTGCCAAAGTTCTGGAATGTATACGGAAAACAGGCGCAGCGTTTGGTAAAGGAGCATGTGCCGCAAAAGGTATGCACTAGCTTTGTTTAGGAAGAGCAACCCTTACCTTTTCTGAAGAAACCTTGGTTGACCCTTGACTCTTTTTCGCCTAAAAACCTTCGGAAGGCCATTTTCATTAGCAGAATTGCCTACGGGCCAAGGCTTGGATGGAAAGTGTTGAAGTTGCAGCTAAGCTAAAACATACTCCAATAGCACAAGCCACCGAACATCAGTAATATAATTAAGCCCAGCCTTGCCGTGCTTTCAAAGTTGTAATGTGTGCCAGGTGGTGGCGGCAATGCCAGGCATACAGGCTCAGTGTCTCGTCTAGGCGCATGTCGCGTTGTTGTTGCGGGTGAGTAAAAGTGGAGGCAAACTGATCGGGCTTAAGCGAGGTAAGCAGGCGTGTCCAGCGAGCATGCAGCCCGTCGAGGAGGAGCAACGATGGCTCTACAGCCATTGCTTTGGCATCGGGGAGTTCGGCCCAGCGCTCTTCGTAGTAGGGCTTAATAGTGGGTTTTTCTTCGGTAAGGGCCAGTTTAAAGCGCATAAAACTATTCAGGTGGCTATCGGCACAATGGTGCACGACCTGTCGGAGTGTCCAGCCGCCAGGCCGGTAAGGCGTGTCGAGCTGTTCAGCTGTGAGGAGCGCTACTTGCTTTCGCAGTTTATCGGGGAAGAGGGCAATGGTTGCCATGTATTGCTTCAGGTGTTCCGGTGTAATGGGTTCGGGTTTTTGCCATTTTCCTACAGGATATTTCAGTTGCTCCAGTTGTGCTTCAGTCATAGGGGGAGGAAAGGTGATTTAGGTACTACTGACGCACTAAACTAAAAATAATTTGCAGATTATACCAATACCGGTGCTTTGCAGGAGACTTCTTTAGGAAATTTTGAATGAGAGAACAGGAATTTTCAACCCTTGGCATTAAAACACGCAAAAGACCTTCGGAAGAGCATTTTCATTAGAATAATTGCTGGTTGCTAAATGGTTATTTAATTAGAATTCTGAATGAGTGCTTAAGTGAAAGTTAGGAGCTTCGCCAAATTAAAAATTAGAAATGTTGAAAAATGTACTGCAATGACTCGTTCAGAAGCATTTTTTACCGGTTTTGTAGATAGGAGTTGCTGATTTGTTATAGCAGCTTTACTTAAGCAGAATTATTCTAATGAAAATGCCCTTCCGAAGCAAAAAAGCTGTTTTCAGTTCAAGGGTCTGTGAGGGCACCAACTAGTATTGGTTCGCCTAAAACCAGAAAACAGGATAGTGCAGGATGAGGATGTACAAGCAGCAGTTTATATTGTTACCTGAAACAAAACTAATCTCTATGTTACGGAAACGCCTGTTTAACCTGTCGCTGATTTTGGTAACCGGGCTACTGCTAAGCCAGACACCGATGAGCCAAAAACCGAATATCATCATCATTCTGGCCGATGACATGGGGTTTTCTGACCTGGGCAGTTTCGGATCTGAAATAAATACGCCGAACCTCGATGCCATGGCAAAGGGCGGCCTCAAAATGACTAATTTTTACAACACCTCCCGCTGCTGCCCCACCAGGGCCTCGTTGCTCACAGGAGTATATCCGCAGCAGGCAGGGGTGGGGCATATGGTAAACGAGCGGGAGCACCCTTCGTACAGGGGCATGCTGAGCGAAGAATGCGTAACCATTGCCGAAGTGCTGCAGGAGAATGGCTACAGCACCTTCATGACCGGCAAGTGGCACCTGAATGCGCGTCCGGAGCAATGGCCGGTAAAGCGAGGCTTCGACCGCTACTTTGGCCTCCTCGATGGCGCCAACAGCTATTTTGAGAACCGGCCTTACCGCCCCAACCAGAAGCTGACCTATGCCCTCGATAACAAGGAGTATACACCTGGCAAAGGTTTTTATGCCACCGATGCCTACACAGATTATGCCATCCAGTTTATAGAAGAGAACAGAGCCAAAGACAAGCCTTTTTTTCTGTACCTGGCTTACACCGCACCGCACTGGCCCTTGCACGCTCTGCCCGAAGACATTGCCCGTTACAAAGGCAAGTACCTGAAAGGCTGGGATAAGCTGCGGACAGAACGCTTTAAACGCATGCAGGCGCTGGGGGTAATCAGCAAAAAAGAGCAGCTTTCGCCACGCGATGAGGAAGTGCCCGCCTGGGAATCTTTAACAGAAGAAGAGAAACTGAGATGGGACGATAAAATGGCTGTGTATGCCGCCATGGTAGACCGCATGGATCAGAACATAGGCAAGCTGCGGGCGAAGCTGAAGGAGATGGGAGCCGATAAGAATACCATCATCATGTTTCTGTCTGATAACGGAGGCAGCTATGAGAACATTAATGAACCAGGCTTTACGCAAGAGATTCGGGAAGCAAACAAAAAACTCGCCAGCGACCCTACCTCCTTTACAGCCTACGAGTTTGAAGGCGCTAACCTGAGCAACACACCCTTCCGGAAGTTTAAGCGCTGGGAGCATGAAGGCGGCATTTCCACTCCGTTTATCGCCTACTACCCTGGTGTAGTAAAAGCCGGTAAAGTAAACCACCAGCCAGCGCACGTCATCGACCTTATGACTACCAGCCTCGACCTGGCAGGCGCTAACTACCCCGGTACCTATAGAGGCAACCGCATTAAACCCATGGAAGGCACTAGCCTGGTGCCGCTGCTGAAGGGCCAGAAATGGGCAGGCCATAAAGAGATATTTTTTGAGCACGAAGGTAACCGGGCCGTGCGGCAAGGCGACTGGAAAATTGTATCGGTGTTTCCGGAGAACACCTGGGCACTTTACAACCTCACCAACGACCGCTCCGAACTCCACGACCTGAGCAGCCAACACCCTGAAAAGGTAAAAGAGCTCTCGCAGCTATACGATGCCTGGGCCAAGCATGCCAACGTAGTGCCTTTTGTACAATTGCTGGAAATGGACAAGCAGAAAAAGCAGAAGCCCTGATTGCCCGAAAAGCATTACCAAGCACTCAGCGGCAGCAGAAACGGTTAAGTATATAGACATAGCCGTTTCTGCTGCCGCCTGAAATACTTTAGTACAGCTAACTCAAAGCCTGATTGACCCTTAAAAAGAGTGCTTCAGCAGCAAGAATTGTACACCTGAGATCAATTATCCGTCCTTCCTGATCGAGTAGTTCAGACCCACTTGCAGTACCCGGTGCTTTCCGTCCTGTTTTGTCTGCTCGTGCAAGCCAGAGCTGTTGTAGAACTGGACATTTCTAGAATTCCTGAAACCGTGGCTATAGCGCATATCGACTGCAGCCCGCGGAAGAAACTGGTAACTCAGGCCTGCCATCGCACTTACATCAAAAACATTTAAATTTTCTAGTTGATGCAGGTTGCTGCTATGTTGACCGCTTCTGTACATAACGGGGCCAACCAGCGCCAGCTCAGGCCCAAGATTAAAGCTCAGTTTATCTGCTACCTTGTATCCTACCAGGAGTGGCAGGGTAAGGTAGTGGTAACTAACAAGGGCCGGACTGGAAGAAGAGTAATATTGCTTGTGGCCTTTTACGGCATACACAAGCTCCTGCCGTAGAAACCATTTCTTGTTCAGTTCCTGCTGTGCTACCAAGCCTGCAAAATAACCAGGTCTTTCTGAGGTTGCATCCTGCAGCGCGGCATCCTGAAACTGCACCGTAGCGTAACTCAGCCCTGCTCTAATTTCTTTTACAAACTGCCCAAAACCCAGATGACAGGATAACATTGCTCCCAGCAGAAGCAGACACTTTTTCGTTTTCATAGAGGAGATTTTACCGTAGTCTAAATAATTCTATTTAATATAGCAAATTTACCTTTTGTGGAATACGATGAAAAATCCCTGAATTCTATTTCAGAATACATTTTCTGCGGATTGGAAAATAAGATTAGTCTTGGGTCTTGTTTTCCGGGGAGGCGCAAGGTTAAAGTATGAAATAGCTAGCAGCGTTTAATAACAGCAGCTACAACATACTGGGTGCATCCTGTATAAAAACTTCTCCATAGATCCTGCTGCTGCTGTACCTTTGTTACCTTACTTCCTGCCGGCAATCACTAAATATAACAATAGCCGGGGCAACAACTGCGGCTGCCAGAGGTATAACCTCTCTTTTGAAGACATTAATTTCAGAAGAAAAATTAATGTTGTAACTTTGAATGTTTTTTCACTTTATATATGACACGCAGACAATATTTTATAGTTATATTAATACTTGGTGCTTTATCCACTATCAGTCCCTTTGCCATTGATATGTACCTGCCTGGTTTTCCGGCTATTGCAGAAGATTTAAATACTACCATTTCGCGGGTGCAGTTCTCGCTTACAAGTTACCTGATCGGTATTTCGGCAGGGCAGCTGCTCTACGGGCCATTGCTCGACCGCTTTGGTCGCAAAATGCCTTTGTATGCCGGCCTCACCATCTACATCATCGCTTCGTTAGGTTGCGCCCTTACTACCTCAGTAGATTCGCTGATCAGTATGCGCTTTTTGCAGGCCGTTGGCGGGTGTGCCGGTATGGTGGCGGCTCAGGCACTGGTGCGCGATATTTTTCCGGTTAACAAAACAGCGCAGGCTTTTTCGCTCCTGACACTGGTTATAGCTGTTTCGCCTATGATCGCGCCTACTGTGGGTGGCTACATGACAGCTGCCTTTGGCTGGCACTCTGTTTTTATTGCCCTGGCTGTAATTACAGCTATTATTATGGCTGGCGTTCACTTTTTGCTACCGGTAGGTAAGCTGGCCGACCCAACTATTTCGCTGCGGCCCAAACCTGTACTCAATAATTTCCTGACGGTGCTGAAACAGCCTCAGTTCCTGATTTACATGCTGGCAGGGGGCATTGCCACAGCAGCTCCTTTTGCCTACATAGCAGGTTCTGCCGATGTGTTTATGAACATTTACAAAGTAAGTGAGCAGGAGTACGGCTGGATTTTCGCGACCATTGCCTTTGCCATGATCGGGTCGACACAGCTCAACCACGTGCTGCTGAAACGGTTTACAAGCCAGCAGATAATTATCGTTACGCTCTATTACCAAACAGCCGTTGGCTTATTATTGGTAGCCGGCACCTGGTATGGCTGGTACGGGAAGTATGCACTCGTTATGATGATTTTTATTTTCCTGACCGGGCAAGGCCTCACCAACCCCAATGCCACAGCTCTCTCGCTGGCTCCTTTTACCAAACACACGGGTAGCGCGGCTGCCCTAATGGGAAGTTTCCGGATGGCGATGGGTGGTTTAGCCTCGGCTATCGTAAGCTTTTTGCACAACGGCACCACCATTCCTATGGTAAGCATTATGCTGGGTTGTGCCCTGGTTGGTCTTATAATTTTACTTGCCAGCACCCGAATTGTTCGTTACCGCGCCAGCCGCCGCATGGTAGAAGAAGACAGCTCTGTTTTGCTGTAGGCGTAACAGGTTCGGCTAACCTACCTCTTCCTGCTGCACTTGTGGCGCTGGAGAGAAGGGGCAACCCTTGCCAAAAAATCATGCAGAAGCCTTCTGGAGGCTGTTCTTATTTAAATAATTGCTGGTTGAATTTTTGAATGGTTAAAGACTGCGACACAGCTTAACGGAATTTGTTTAACCTTTTATACAAATCATAAAATATCGTGTATCGTGATACTTGTGTCGTGTTTCTCAAGGTGATGCAGTTTCTGATTCCGATAAGGTAAGAAGCAGTCTCTATAAAGAGGTACTGATAATTGCAATCCAGCTGGCCTATGTGTATTTTTAGAGCATGTATACACGAGAACAGGCGTCGCAGCTGCGGCAGGCTTTCTGGACGGCGTTCGGGCAATATATTGCGCCGCATCCCTCCGCCGAAGGCCTGAGAACAAACTGGGCAAACTATAAAACAGGGCTAAAGCACGTTTATTTTAAGATGGAGGCCGATAAAAAGTCGGCTTCTATTGCCATTGAGCTCCACCACCCAGACCCGGAAATTCAGAAGCTTTTTTATGAACAGTTTGAGGAGCTGCGCCCTTTCCTGCACGAAACCCTGGGCGAAGAGTGGGAGTGGGTACTGCACACTACCAACGAAAGCCACCGCCTCATCAGCAGAATTTACAAAGAGTTGCCAGCCGTAAATGTATTTAACAAAGACGATTGGCCTGCGCTCATCTCCTTTTTCAAGCCCCGCATCATTGCCCTCGATGAATTCTGGAACACCGCCCAGTATAGCTTCGATGCCTTAAAATAAACCGCAAAGGTACGCCACCTGCGTTTTGCCCCCTTAACAGGTGCAGCAGTGGCTGCTTTAGGCTGGCTTGTTAGTTTCTGGCGAAGGCAAAGTGGTTTTGAACAACTGCTTTAAAATGAGGTGCGGGAAGTTTTGCGAAACTACATAATGTTTGTATGTTTAAACGTTTAAATTTAGTTTAAGTCTGTAACAACCAGCTAACGGTTTCGGCATGAAAAGAAAAGTATCTTTAAAGGATATTGCACAAAAAGTAGGGGTTTCAACAGCCTTGGTATCGTATGTGCTCAATGGGCAGGAGAAACAGAAGCGTGTGGGGGAGGAGATAGCCCAAAAAATTAAGCAGGCTGCCAAAGAGCTGAACTACCAGCCAAACCAAATTGCCAAAAGTCTTAAAAGCGGGAAAACACATACACTGGGCCTGATTGTAGCCGATATTGCCAACCCCTTTTCTGCCAATATTGCCCGCATTATAGAAGACGAAGCCAAGCAGCACAAATACAACGTGGTATTCGGCAGCTCCGACGAGAACGCTGAAAAAGCCTGGGACCTGATAAAGGTGCTGCTCAACAGGCAGATAGACGGTTTTATTATCGCCCTGGCCGAAAATGCCGAAGAGCAGATTCAGTACCTGAAGGAGCACCACATCCCGTTTGTGCTCATAGACCGTTATTTTCCGGAGGTACAAGCCAGCTATGTGGCCCTCGACAACTTTAAGGCTGCTTACGATGGTGTAGAGCACCTGATCCGGAAAGGCTACAAACGCATTGGCATGATTAACTTTGAGTCGGGGCTTTTTCATTTACAAGAAAGAACCAGGGCTTACCACCAGGCCTTGCAAGATTTTAACCTGTCGGCAGAGCCCGGCTGGTACAGAGAAGTTAACGAAGACAGGCTGAAGGACGACATGGAACAGCACCTGCAACAACTGCTGCTGTCGGAGGAGCCGGTAGAAGCACTGTTTCTGGCATCGAACAAAATCGCGATTAACGGACTGAAATTTATAAACGAACGAAAACTGCGCGTACCGGAAGATGTAGCTATTATCGGGTTCGATGAAACAGATGCCTATGATCTTTTTTATTGCCCTGTTACGCACATTCGTCAGCCAATGGCAGAAATAGGCCGTAATGCTGTGCAGGCCCTGCTGAAACTGATAGACGGAGACGATACGCAAACCCAGCTTAACCTCGAGGCCACACTTGTAGTAAAAAGCTCCTGCTGAGGCAGCCACTAACCAGCCCCAAATTTTTGTATGAAGAACCTACCTGAAGTACCAGCAGTTGTGTGTTACGGAGAAGTGCTCTGGGATGTAGCTCCGACAAAAGCCACACCGGGCGGAGCGCCTATGAATGTAGCCTACCACCTGCAGCAGTTTGGGAGCAGCACCACCTTAATCAGCAGAATTGGTGCAGATGAACAAGGCGAACAGCTGCTGGAGCATCTGCAACGTTCGGGGCTCTCTACCAGTTTCTGCCAGACCGACAGCACCCATGCCACCAGCGAGGTGCATGTGCGCATAGCCGAAAACAACGAAGTTAGTTACGATATTCTGTACCCCGTTGCCTGGGACTTTATTCAATACCAGGAGGCGCAGGAGCCGTTGGTGCGGCAAGCTGATGCGTTTGTTTTCGGTAGCCTGGTGTCCAGGAACGAGGCCTCTTACAGCACGCTGCTGCAACTACTGCAACTATCGGGCTATAATGTGTTTGATGTGAACCTGCGGGAGCCACACTATACTCCCGATAAGCTGAAACAGCTCTTGACCTATGCCGATTTGGTGAAACTGAACGAAGCAGAGCTGGAGCTGATAACCGATTGGTTTAAACCAGGTTTAACCACAGAGACAGACCGTATAAAACTACTGCAGGAAAAGTTTGCGCTGGAGGAGGTGCTGGTAACCAAAGGAAGTAAAGGAGCCTCGTTCTACTTTCAGGATGAACATTATTTTCAGAAGGCATTTCCTATTCAGGTGGCAGATACCATCGGGAGTGGCGATTCTTTTCTGGCGGCTTTTCTGGCCCACAAGCTCCGGCACGCGCCACCTGCAACCTGCCTGGCCTATGCCGCTGCGCTTGCGGCCTTTGTTACCATGCACCACGGTGCCTGCCCGCCTTATACGCTGCAGACTCTCGAAAACTTTAAACAGGAAAAAGAAAAGCAGCAGCCCTGATGGCAATTAGGTGAACTAGATTTTTGTAGCCTGCCGGGCCAGCAGTTGCCAGCTGCCACGGTGCTTTTGCCAGATCAGGAGCACGTGCATGTTTATAATTTCGAGGGTATCGGTGCTTTGCAGCTGCCCTACATAGGTGTGTCGCACCACGGCAGTGTTTTGGTTTAGCTGTACCGTCTGGTTCTTGAACTCTACTGTTACCCAGTTGGTATTGCCGCTTACCAGTTTATCAATAACAGTGGTTTTACCTTCTACCTTTCCGCTGGAGTGCCCGAAACTTAGCTCCTCAGAGAGCAGGTTCTCCAACACGACTTTATCCGGGTTTACCAGCACCGTTCTGAAGCTCTCTACCGCAGCAGCCACTCTTTTTTCTTCTTTTGTCTGTGCCTGCGCCGCCACCTGCCACAGTAGGCAGATGATTAGTAAAGCAAATATTCTTCTCATTTTTCCCTAACTTCAGTTGCGTTACTTTTACACCCTGCTTTCCTGGTTTAGGTTAATGCCAAGGCGTAAGTAGCTTTTTTAACATGAACAAGCTATTAAATTATTTACATAAAACATAACGATATACAGTAAAATTAAGCACCGCTAGTGCTGCCCCAAATTAAAAATCAGAAATTCAATATAAGGAAGGAAGCATAAGAAGCCATTTTCCAGCGTTCGCAATTCCGTAAACTAACTTGGAAGTGCACTAATTACATTCAACTTGGTTGTGCCGGGTAAAGGAGCAATTATTCAAATAAAATTGGCCTCCAGAAGGTTTTGTGGCCAAATCTTGCCAAGGGTATATCCTTGTTATTTTACTTGCCTTTATTTAGCCTTTGCAGACTCACGCCCTATCCTCTTATTTCGGAGTTCATAGGGCTATATTATCACCCTTGACACTTTTATAAGAAATTATCTTCTGAAGGCTGTTTTCATTAGAATAATTGGTTGCATGTTAAATGGCTGTTTTAAGAAAAGAGTCTGTAGTTAACTAACCAGCTTATCGGAATTTGTGTAGCTATGCATGGCACTTGTAAAGAGTCGTGTGTCGTTTTTCTGAAGGCAGTGCCATTGCTGTTTTACCAGCCGCGGGTCTTAAACTGTTTCTTGAGAGGGGCGAGCAGGTACTCTAATCCGTTGGTTTTAATCTCGAAAATGGTGGCCAGTTGCATGCCAAGCTTGCCTGGCGGGAAGCCTTCGCGGTAAAACCACTCCAGGTAAAAAGTGGGCAGGTCGCAGAGGGTGGTGCCTTTATACTTGCCAAAAGGCATTTTCACTTTTACCAGGTCTAGTAGAATATCTGAGTTTGGTTGCGTTGGTTCTGTGGTCATGGAAATAGGTGGAGCTTAGCTGATCAATTATTCTAATGAAAACGGCCTTCAGATGAGTCCTATGGTCTTTTTTATCCAAGGGTACTACGGCTTTATCATTTCAATATGGTCGATGCCATCCTCATCGTACACCTCTCCCGCCTGCACAAAACCAAACGATTCATAAAATTTTTGGGCATATAGCTGCGCGCCAATTTTAATGGGGCCGGAGCCAAAAAGGCGGTAACATTCGGTTATAGCAGTAGCTACCAGTTGCTTGCCAACTCCTGTGCCTCTTGCCGCTGGGCTGGTCACAATCCGGCCAATCGACATTTCGGGGTAGTACAAACCTGGAGGTACAAGCCGGGCAGTGGCAGTTAGCGTTTGCTCTTTATAGAGCAGCAGGTGGTGGCAGTACTGGTCTTTGTTGTCGAGGTCCAGAAAAACGCAGGTTTGCTCCACTACAAACACTTCGCTCCGCAGGCGCAGCAGGTCGTATAGTTCGTACGGAGTCAGTGTCTCGAATGGTTTGCAGATGCTTAACTGGCCGGTTTCGCTGTTCATGTTGTGTAACGACGCTGTTTTTAAGTTAGCAAAGATACGCATGGTGGTGAACTTCTGCAGCAGGCGGGGCAGATAAAGAGGTGAGCAGGAGTCTTTTTGGCTACAAATCGGCAAGTTTTTTTAATGCTGCAGATATCAAGTTAAAATGGTAAATTTATTTGTCTGAAAATTGACTGTATCGTGCATAAGGTGCTCCAAAAGAGCAGGATCGTTAACTATGCCAAAAAGCGATGAAAATGGGTAATGCATTGGTTAACATAAAGTTAAGAGAAGCTACTCCGGAAGATATTCAACTTCTCCAACATTGGGACAATCAGCCTCATAACATAGAGGCAGACCCGAATGACGATTGGAACTGGCATGTTGAACTTGGGCGAAATCCAGCCTGGCGCGAACAACTAATTGCTGAGCTGAACGGAAGACCTATAGGCTTTATGCAAATAATTGACCCGGCCCTCGAAGATTCACATTACTGGGGAGAAGTGCCCGCCAATCTTCGGGCTATCGATATCTGGATTGGTGCAAAAGAAGACCTGGGGCAAGGGTACGGTACTATCATGATGAAATTAGCCCTTGAGAGCTGTTTTAAAAATGCTGAAGTAGAAGCAGTTTTGATAGATCCGCTTAAAACGAACGAAAAAGCTCATCGGTTCTATAAAAGGTTAGGGTTTGAGTTTGTTGAGGAGCGAAAATTTGGGGAAGACACCTGCTTTGTTTTTCGCCTTAGCCGTGAAGTGTGGGAAAGAAAAGCGCTATAAATTGTTATGTTTGGCGAGGCAGAAACTTTTTACCAGAACCTCCTCCAGAATTGCCGCACAAACTCTGAGCTATACAGATAATGTAATACGTAGAAAAATCTGAGAATGCCTCTACAAACTATTGCAAGTTATGAGGATGAAAAAACAGCTCCATGTGCTTTTGTTTATCGCTTTTGCGGCTTCACTTGGAGCCTGTAAGCCCATAGGTGAGAAGATTTTTACAGGATTGACCAAGCCAATTTTTAATCCGGAACTTATGACGCTTGTCGGGAGCCTCATTAGCTATAAAGAAACGTTTCAGCATTGGCCAGATAATGTAGCGGCCTTGCAAACAGAATTTATAGTAGATTCTGTTGGGTTAAAATTGGACCACTACAAGAAACTAAACTGGACAACAAAACAGGATACTATCTTTGTGGGTTTCGAATTAGCGTATTCAGACAATGACACCAGCAAATTCCGGTTTCTGAATGGTGATATTGTCTTATTTATGAACCAGGACACAATCTTTACAGAAATGACAAATATGGTAGGTGAAACAAAAGATGGGACCTTGCGGTGGGGTAAACCAACAAAAGAACCAGCTAAGCGGTCTCGCAATCCGAATGCCCTTCATCTCTTTCCCAGCACTTCCGAAAAATAATTTTCCACTTCCTGCGCATCTAACTGCGAAGTCCTGAAGCCGATATGGCTGTCGGGGCGGATGATGAAAAGTGCATTTTCTTGGATGCCGTACAAGTCAAAAAACGAACTGCCTGCTGTGCTCCTGGTCAATAAATGGACCTGAACCGGCACCTGAATTTTATCCTGAACAAACTGACACAGTTGTTTCGCCTGCTCGTTGTCCGGGTCTGCAACGGCAATAAAAAGGGTGAACTGCGTGCAGCCTACCAACTGGTGCGTGGTTTTCTCTTCGCCAAAAATCTTTACTGCAGCATACGGAATTCTGTCGCCGGGTTTGGGTGCTTTGTCGGTAAAGCCTGATTTCCCCTCCTTGCTCAGAGAGCTGAACCTGTATTTTACGGCAATCTGCGAAATGCGCCTGGCTCCTTTGGTTCTGAGCCACGAAACGCTGGCAATGGTCTTAACCAGTTTCGGGAACACGTATAAGCGGAAGAGTTTTGCCAGTGTGTGCTGCGCTATTATAAGCTGGAAAAAGCGGTCGGTGGTATTGTGCAGGTTTTTAGCGATTACATAGCGCTCTTCGTGGTACGTTTCTAAAAGCGCAGGTGCTGCATTCCCTCTTATGACCAGGGCAAGTTTCCAGGCCAGGTTATAGGCATCCTTAATGCCCGTGTTCATGCCTTGCCCGCCGGCAGGACTGTGCACGTGAGCGGCGTCTCCGGCCAGGAAGATGCTACCTTTCCTAAACGAATCTGTGTGCCGCGCATGAATCCTGAAAACCGATGTCCAGTCAGAGGATTTCAGCTTTGCTTTAATATAAGGGTTAGCATCCAGAATTTTCTGAACCTCTTGTGCTGACAGCTCTTTTTTATTTTCATCCAGCGCTTTGGTCAGAAAATTAAAGAGGCGGTACCGGTTCTTTTCCTTGAAAGAGAAGAAGATGGAGAGATTTCCGGGAGCAACAGTAAAGTAAATGTCTCCGTGTGGAAATTGCCAATCCAGCTCACAATCGGCCAGGTAGAACGTGGGAGAGAAGGTTTTCCCCTCGAACGAGAAGCCCGCCTGCTCCCGCACCGTGCTCCTTGCGCCATCGCAGCCAACCAGGTACTGCACCTGTACTTGCTTCTCCTCTCCGTCAGGTCCTTTCATGGTGGCTGTAACACCTGCTGCATCTTCCTTAAAATGGGTCAGTTCATGCTCCCAGAGCACCTGTTGCTGCTGTGCCTGCAGCGCCTCTTCGAGCAGTTTTTCTGTTTGGTCTTGCGGGATGATCAGAATGTAAGGGAAGGCCGTTTCACCGGGAAGAATTTCATTTAGTGTGAATTTGAAAACTTCTTTATCTTTCACCAACAGATGTAGCGTGTTCTCCGCTTTCCCCTGTATTATTGCCTTTTGAGCAATTCCCAGCTGGTCGAAAATTTCGAGTGTGCGGGCCTGCACCGCAAACGCTTTGGACTCGCGGGATGGATGCGGGTTTTTGTCGATCAGCAGGAAAGGGATTTCCATCCGGGCCAGCAGGTTGGCTAAGGTAAGGCCGGTTGGTCCTGCGCCTGCTATCAGTATGGGCTTTGCATTGTTTTTCATAAAAAAGACACAAGACACTAGACACAGGACTTTTTATTTACAATCAGTTGGTATGTAGAATTTGCGCCTTGTTTAGACTTGAAAAATAGTTTAGTCAAATTTTGTCCAGCTATTTATATGTCTGCATCTTCAGATCAACCATTAAACCTTCAACCAGCAATTAGCAATCAATAATTATTTAAATAAAAAAGCCCTTTCGGAGGTATCTTTACTTGCTGCTGCTGTTCAAGGGTGATCAGCAGCGAGGGCTGAGGCTACCTGTTTATTTCTATTATCAATCCGTCATCTCCTTTCAGTTTTAGCTCATTCTCCACAGTAGCGTTCTCGTGGTCGGGTAGCAACGACAGTACTACTTTCCCTTTAAACTTAAAACGTTCCGGGGCAAAAAGACGGCCTTTGTTGCTGAGGTTGAGCACGACCAGGAAGCGTTTTTCTTCTGCTTCGCGGAGGTAGGCGATCAGCTTATCGTCGGAGTACACGGGGCGGTACAGGCCTTTGTGCAGCGCTGGTTCCTGCCTACGCAGCTTGATGAGCTTTTTGTACAGTGCCAGCAACGAGTCGGGCTTGTCTTGCTGGGCTTGCACGTTTAGCTTGCTGGTGTTGCCGGCCATCCGGAGCCAGGGTTTGCCTGTTGTAAAACCGGCGTTGGGGCTGTCGTTCCAGGGCATGGGTGCCCGAAACGGGTCGCGGCTGAGGTTCTTGTCGGGCATGTGGAGGCCCTGCGGGTCCTGCACTTCAGATTTCGGAATTTTCACATCCTGCATACCAATTTCGTCACCGTAGTAGAGGGTGGGGGTGCCGCGCAGCGTAAGCAGCAGCATGGCCGCCACCCGTGCCTGCGCCTCGCCCAGCTTGGTTGCCATCCTGGACTGGTCGTGGTTGCCCATTACCCAGTTCGGCCAGCCGGAGTTAGGCAAGGCACTTTCGTACTGGTCTATGGCAATGGCTATTTTCTTGGGCTCCCAAGGCAGCGTAAGCAGCTGGAAATTAAACGGTAACTGGGCGCCCTTGTTATCGTGGCCGTAGTAGCTCACAAGCTGGTGTATGGGCAGGTAAATTTCTCCGATAAGCACGCAGTCGGGGTAACTATCGGTGAGCTTGCGCATTTTCCGGATGATGTCGTGCACCTCTGGCTGGTCGGTAGAGTAAACCGGTTGAAGCTGGTTGTAGGTAGGTTGTTCCTCTTTATAGTCGGGATTATCGGGGTTATCGCGAAGGTGCTCATCTTTTATCAGGTGCCACATCACATCTACCCGGAAACCGTCTACGCCTTTTTCGAGCCAGAAGCGCATTTCTTCCAGCACGGCCTCGTGCACCTCCGGGTTGCGCCAGTTCAGGTCGGGCTGGTCTTTCAGGAAAGCGTGGTAATAGAACTGCTCTGTTTTTTCGTCCCATTCCCAGGCGCTGCCGCCAAACATGGCGAGCCAGTTGTTTGGCGGGTTGCCCTCAGCGTCAGCATCGGCCCAAATATACCAGTCACGTTTCGGATTATCGCGAGAGGAGCGGGCTTCTTTAAACCAGGCATGCTGGTCTGAAGTGTGGTTTGGTACCTGGTCCACGATCAGTTTCATGCCGCGCTGGTGCGTTTCGTGCAGCAGCTTGTCGAAATCCTGCATGGTGCCAAACATTTTTTCTACGCTTTTAAAATCAGAAATGTCGTACCCAAAGTCCTTC
Source organism: Pontibacter qinzhouensis (assembly GCF_008017455.1). Taxonomy (GTDB): domain Bacteria; phylum Bacteroidota; class Bacteroidia; order Cytophagales; family Hymenobacteraceae; genus Pontibacter; species Pontibacter qinzhouensis. The sequence goes on from NZ_VRTY01000025.1 coordinate 47,937, forward strand.
ATCGGCGATTCGTAAAACGGAGTTACCCAGATGCAGTCGATGCCCAGGTCCTGCAGGTAATCGAGCTTTTCGGTTATGCCATTCAGGTCGCCGATGCCATCGCCGTTCGTGTCGTTAAAGGAACGAATATAGACTTCGTAAATGATGCCTTTCTGCCACCAAAGGTCGCCTGATGCTTTTTTTGAACCGGGTGCTTTTGCCTGCATGTTGCTGGTTTTTGGGTTAACTAAAAATATTACCTGCACAAACGGCAAGCTGCCTGTTTAGGTTAACAACTGGTTTGGCTGCTACAGGATGTAAAGCTGCCATGATGATCAAAATGCTTTCAATATGAAAATTTGAAAATAAACCAATTAACAATTTAGCCATTTAACCATTCAGCCATCAAACCAGCAGCAACCAGCAACCAAATTATTCGAATGATATTGGCCTTCCAAAGCGTTTGGGGCCAATAATCTCTCAAGGGTTCTTTGGTATCTGCGCCTTGTTGCGGGCTGGTTTATAGGTAAACTCTATAATGCAGCCGGAGCAGGCGTTTTCGTCTTGCGGGTCTTCTTCTGAAGGGCCGGAGCTTACGGTAACGCTATCGGTGGAGAGATAAAGGCGGGTGCCGTCTGGCGAAACAGCAATATCGCGGTAGCGAATAGGTGCCCGAAAGTAGCTCAGGGTGTCGCCGGTAATGCCGTTGCCCTGTTTGTTTAGTTGTAAGCGAATAAGTTTGCCATTTTTGAGCGAGGGCACGAGCAGCGAATTCTGCCAGCCGGGTATAGCGGCCGCAGTATAAACCGCCAGGCTGCTGGGCGCTTCCGAAGGCCAGTCGGGCTTGCCGGAGTCGGCCCGGATCTGCTTCATCGCTGCGAGCAAAAAGGCATTGGCATGCGGGTGAAAGCTGAAGATCGGGTCGTGGTAGGCAGCTCCCATGGCTTTGGCGTTGGCAGCTTCGGTGCTAATGGTGGGGTAGGTGGTTTGCCAGGTACCTGGCAGAAATGCATGTGGGGTGGTGCCTGCAGCAAGCCCGTCGTAGTTGCCATCGTTATAGCCAATAACCAACGGATGTCCGTAATTTTTACCTTTCTGGATAATATTTATTTCATCGTCGGAGAAGGGGCCGTGCTCGGAGGAGTAAAGGTAGCCGGTGCCATTTACTTCAGCGTAAGCAAGTCCTTGTGCATTGCGGTGGCCGGTGCTCCAGATGGCACTTGGGCGACCGGCCTCAGCAAACGGGTTGTCGGTTGGTACCCAGGTATTCTGGCCATTGGTTTGAATGGGCTCCAGGTTAAAGCGTAGCACCTTGCCTTCGTAGCTGCTGCTGCTCTGCGCCCGGTTAGGTCTGCCGCCGTTGGCATACTGGCCTGCGCCCATATCGCCTACCGTCAGAAACAGGTAATCTTTCCCGGCAACAGGTGCTATCGCCAGGCGGCCGGAGTTGTGGTCGTTACTGGCCGGGATGGTGTCGGAAAGTATAAGCGGCTTTGTGAGTTTCTGGGTTTTTGCATTATAAGTGTAGCGCACCAGGCGGGCGGTGTAGTAGCAGCCTCCTTCTTTGTCGCGGCAGCCATCGCCGGTTTTGTCTGCGCCTTCAAATGTATAGATGTAAGCCAGGTACACATAGGGTTTGCCGTTGAGCAACTGCGGGTGCAGGGCCAGCCCCATCAGGCCGCCCTGTGGCCAGCGCTTGCCGCCGCTCTGCTCTTCGTCCTGCTGGTCGTAGCGCGGGAACTTCCGCTCCTGGTTCAGGTCGAGTATAACGGTTCTTTCGCCGGAGGCAGGGTTAACGCGACTAACAGTATAACCTTTCGCCTCTGTCACCCACAGAAAATTATCGGGTCCGTAGGTTATTTCCCAGGGGTCGCTGAGTTTTTTTATAACAACTCTTCGGGTAAATTCTTCGCCCAAAGGTCCTGTAACAGTTTGGCTAGAGGCAGGTAGAGCAGCCGTAAAAATGCAGATAGCGGAAAGTAAAAGTAAGCGCAGCATGTGTTCTAAATTCAAAAGTTCTGTATCTGTGAACTTCTTTTCTGCCAGAAAGTTACCTGCCAGCCTGCCAATTTCGGGTTCGAAGTACTGAAAATGCCTATGTGCTTCGCCTTATCTGAGAACAGAAATGGAGGAATAAACTGGAGGGAAGCTTCCTCGTTCAAGCTTCTGGGCTTGCTTGCTCCTGGCATTTATATGGTAAAAATCTGCTTTGCAGTGGGTAGTTAAATGGCAGGTTGCAAGTGTGCCTGGTTAACCCCTGCCATATTTGCGCGTTAGGTTAAACAATATTGGCCAGGCCCGAGTTTGACTGATGTGGTGCTGGTGAGGTCGTAAATTAAAAACACGTGAAAAACTTTTTAAAGCATACCTGGCAGATTTTAAAAAATGCCAAAAAGAATTTTCAGCATGGGGAGCCGATTGTTTATAGTGCTGCCATTGCTTTTTTTACCATTTTTTCGTTACCCGCCATTCTTATTGTCCTGACCCTCACCGGCTCGGCTTTTTTCTCAGAAGAGAAAGTGCGCCAGGAAATTGTACGCAAAATAGGAGGACTGATTAACCCGGAGGCAAGCGGGCAAATAAACGATCTGTTGGAGAACGTGCTGGACTTTCCGGTTGGTTTCTGGGGTATTTTTGTTGCCATTGTAGTGGTTATAAAAAGTGCGACCATCATATTTTTTATTATTCAGAAGGCGCTGAACGCTGTGTGGCAGGTGCGGGTAAAGCCCAACGTAAAGTACATCCGGTTTCTGAAGCACCGCCTCATAACCTTGGCCATGGTAGCCGGACTGGGCCTGTTGCTGGTGCTGAGCATTCTGCTGAACACGATTATAGCCATCTTTAGTGAGCAGTTGTTAGATACTTTTGAGCAGTATTTTACACCGATTGTCAGAGTAATTAATACAGCGTTTTACCTGGTGGTGGTATTCGGTTTTTTTACGGCGGTGCACAAGGTGTTGCCCGATGCCAGAATATCCTGGAAAGATGCACTGGCAGGAGGCGCGATTACGTCTATTCTGTTTCTGATTGGAAAGCAGGTGATCAATTTGATTTTAGGAAGCATAAAAATTGTTGGTATTTATGCTGCGGCAGGCTCGTTGGTGGTGGTGTTGCTGTGGGTGTTTTATTCGTCGGTTATTTTAATTCTGGGTGCAGAAGTAACCAAGGCTTACGCCAATAACCGCGGCCGCGAGGTGGAGCCGACAGAAATTGCGCAAAAATTTGAACACACGGAAGTAGAGACTGGTGTTTAAGTAAATTTGCTGCAGGTGCAGGAGAGGGTGCTTGGTTCGTTGCCTCCTGCCGCAATTAGTACTCCACAAGCAGCAATAAATTATTCATATGAAATTGCCCTTCCGAAGCATATCATGGCGTTAGATCCTGGAGGCTAAACAAGCAGTGCCAGGCCTTTTGATAGGAAATCTGATTTTCCTTCTTCTCTCCATCGATTAATCTACTCATCCTTAAATATTCAAATTAACCAGTTAACAATCCACAACCAGCAATTATTTGGATGAAAACTCCCTTCAGAAGATTTTTGAAGCATTTTCACTCAAGGGTGAAGGTTTATTTTGCAGAGTAGCTGTTTAGTTAAAATTAACAAAATGCTAATAACCAAGGCTAAAAATCTTAAACTCTTCATTTTTACTTAAAATTGGCTTAACCCAGGCTTGATGTTACAACAATAGCTTTGCAGGTAAATTAACCAACCAAAGTTATGCGTTTAAAGACTTCTACTCTTTTTAAGAAGCAACTGGCAGCACTGCTATTTCTGCTGATCTGCTGTTGCCAGGCATTTGCACAAACCCAAACCATTCAGGGAGTGGTTCAAGACACTAAAGGCACTCCGTTACCTGGCGTTACCGTACTGATAAAAGGTACTACTACAGGTGCCACTACTTCCACAGATGGTACCTATACGCTATCTGCTGCCAGGCCGCTCACCACACAAGATGTGCTTGTTTTCAGCTTTATCGGCTTTAAAACAACAGAGGTTCCTTTTGCAGGTGCCACCACCATTAGCCTGAAGCTGCAGGAAGACGACAAAATGCTGAGCGAAGTAGTTGTGACGGCGCTCGGTATTAAGCGTGAGCAAAAGGCGCTCGGTTATGCTACACAAACTGTTAGCAGCGAGCAGTTAAACGATGCCCGCTCCAACAACTTTGTAAATGCCTTATCAGGTAAAGTAGCAGGATTAAACCTGATTTCTCCGGGTTCCGGCCCTGTAAACTCGGTGCGGGTGTCGCTGAGAGGCGATAATTCTATGAACCCAGATGGCAACAACGCGCTGATTGTGCTCGATGGTGTGCCCATGAACAGCGGCATGACCAGCTCCGGTGTAGGCAATGCCTACGGTGCAGGTTCCGGTAACGATGTGCCCATCGATTTCGGTAATGGCATTGCCGACATCAACCCCGATGATATTGAGAGTGTAACCGTACTGAAAGGTGCCAGTGCCACAGCGCTTTACGGAAGCAGGGCTGCTAACGGTGCCCTCATTATTACTACCAAAACAGGCGCTCGCAAAGGCAAGGGCATTGGCGTAACTATAAATTCAAACATCAGCATGAACGATGTGCTGAAGTGGCCTGACTACCAGTACGAATACGGCCAGGGAACCGGTAAAGCTTTTAACAAAGAGGGCCAACTCTACTACTCCTACGGCGCCTCAGAAGATGGTGCCAGCACGGGCGGCACCAGTAGCGCATTTGGTCCGAAGTTCGATGGCCAGCTATACTACCAGTACGACCCGGCCACAGAAGGGCAGTCGGCGGAGCGGTTGCCCTGGAGACCGTATAAAGACAATATAAAGGGCTTTTGGCGCACAGGCTACACCGTAACAAATAGCGTGGCCCTGGAAGGCGGAAACGAAACAAGTTCTGCCCGGGCTTCTGTTACGCACTCCAAAAACGAATGGATTATGCCGAACACGGGTTTTGAGCGCATTACGGCTGCCCTGAGCCTGAACCACAAAGTATCGGATAAACTAAAGCTGACATCCAAAGTAAACTACACAAACAAGACCAGCGATAACCTGCCTGCCACGGGCTATAACAACCAGTCTGTCGCCTATTTCATGATTTTCCAGAACCCCAATATCAGCCTGGATGCTTACCGGCCCATCTGGAGACAAGGGCAGGAGCAGATAGACCAGGTACACCCCTTCAGTTCGTTTATCGATAACCCTTACCTGATTGCCTATGAAATGACCAATGCCATTAACAGCCATTCAACCGTCGGTAACCTGGCTGCCACATATGCCTTCTCGCCTAAATTCGACCTGATGGTGCGCTCTGGTATTGCCATGGCGCAGGAGGAGCGGGAGCAGCGCAGACCTTACAGTACCGCCAATTTTCAGAGAGGCTACTTTAAGCAGCAAAATATATCGAACTACGAAATAAACACCGACGCTTTGTTTTCTTATCATGATAAACTCAGCAGCCGGATCGATCTTAGAACATCGGTAGGGGGTAACCTGATGAGCCGCCAGTACAGAGCGGTAAATGGCGCTGTGGAAAGCCTCGTGATTCCGGGAGTTTACAAGCTGTCGAATGGCGTGAGTAACCCGATGATGAGCACCAACAACAATAACAAAAAGGTAAACAGCCTGTATGCGCTGGCTTCGGTGTCGTTCGACGACAAGATTTTTGTGGACGTAACCGGTCGTAACGACTGGTCGAGCACCCTGCCGGTGCAGAACAACTCGTTCTTCTATCCCTCCATCAGTTCCAGCTTTATTTTAACAGAACTGTTGCAACTGCCACGGCCTGTCTCATTTGCTAAATTAAGATTATCGGCAGCGCAGGTGGGTAACGACACCGATCCGTACAAAACCAGCAAGTACTACGGCCAGAGCGAGTTCCCGGGTTCCGGTTCGGTGCCTACCACGCTGCATAACGTAAACTTTAAGCCCGAAATTACCACCAGCTACGAAGCGGGCCTGGAGTACATTATGTTTAACGGGTTGGTTGGCTTCGACCTTACCTTTTACCGCAGCTTTACCCGCAACCAGATTCTGGATGTGCCCCTCGACCCAACCACCGGCTACACACGGGCCGTGCTTAACTCCGGTAACGTACGCAACCAGGGCGTGGAACTGGTGCTGAACGGCAAACCCATCGACAATGCCAACTTTAAGTGGAAAACAACAGTTACCTGGTCTAAAAATGCGAACAAGGTGCTGGAACTGGCCGAAGGCATGGATGGCAGGCAAGACATCGGCTACGGCGGTAATGCCACCATTCAGGCGCGTGTAGGCGGTACAACAGGCGATATTTACGGTTTCGGTTTTCTGCGCGCTCCAGATGGACAAATTATTTATACCGACAAAGGCTTGCCTGCCCGCCCAACAGAGATCCAGTACATCGGCAGAGCTTATGCCGACTGGAAAGGTGGTTTCCTGAACGAGTTCTCTTACAAGAATTTCCGTTTCAGCTTTTTGCTGGATGGCCAGTATGGCGGCATGATTTACTCGCAGACGCACCACAAAATGTCGGAGCAGGGCAAGCTGGAGCATACGCTGCGTGGCCGCGAAGATGGTTTTATAGTAGGAGAAGGTGTGGTTGAGATGGGCGACGGTACTTACTCACCGAACACGACACAGGTGCTGCTGCCAGATTTTTATGGCGACTACTACCGCCGTGCCAACGTGGAGTCTAACTCCTTCGATGCCTCGTTTGTGAAGCTGCGCGAAGTACGGGTAGAGTTTAACCTGCCGCGCGCCTTGCTGCAGCGCACCAAATTTATGCAGCAGGCAAGCTTTGCCCTCTATGGCCGCGACCTGGCCATGATCACCAATTTCCCGATGTTCGACCCGGAAACGGCTGCACTGAACGGTTCCAGCATATTGCCAGGTGTGGAAATGGGCCAGTTGCCAACGCCACGCACCATGGGCATGAACGTAACGCTGAAATTCTAATTCCTGACTTTATTCAGATTCTTACCTCATTACCAGCTCTGGCTGCGGCTCCTGACTTGCTGCTACCAGCGCTGTATAAACCGAAACATCATGACAACAATAAAGAAATTCTCCTTTTTACTTCTGGCCTTACTGGGCTGCCTCGGCTTTTCCTGCACCGACGATTTTGAGGAGATCAACACCGACCCGAACCGGATCGACAAGATTAGCCCCGGCACGCTGCTGAACCCTATTATTTACGAAATGGCCAGCTTTAACACTTCCCGCAGCGATAACTTTACCTTTAACCTGATGCAGGTGGCCCTGCCTTACCCCAGCGTGGCGGGTGGTGTGCACCGCTACGACGTAAACGAAAATGCCGGAAACTCTACCTGGAACACCTACTACCGCTGGCTCTCGAACATAAAAGAAATGCGAGCCGCAGCAGGGGCTTCCAGCGACCCGAACTACGAGGCCATTGCCCTTACCCTCAACGCCTGGACCTACTCGCTGCTAACAGACTCTTTTGGTGATGTACCCATGGAGGAAGCCGTGCGTGGCGATGAGCAGATTTTTCGACCGGCTTTTAACACGCAGCAGGAGGTTTATACCAAAATTCTCGGTGATCTGGAAACAGCAAACAGGCTGTTCGACACTACACGCCCCATGATCTATGGAACCGATATTCTGTTTAACAACAGCGTAGCCAGCTGGCGCCGTTTCTGCAACTCGCTGCGTATGCGCCTGCTGCTGCGGGTATCTAAACGAACCGAAATGAACGCCATGGCACACCTGGCCGAGATGGTAAGCAAACCCGAAGAGTACCCGGTTTTTACAAGTAACGAACAAGCCGCCATTCTGAAGATTACAGGTATTGCTCCTAATGTTTCGCCCTGGGGCCGCGCCATCGACTTTACTACCTTTAGAGCGGCTGCCTCCTTTTTTGTAGATAATCTGGTAGCCTTTAACGATCCGCGCCTGCCACGATTTACAACCCAGGCCCGTTCCAGCGATGGCCAGTCTACCATCGGTTACAAGGGCATTCCCAGTGGCTACAACGGCAGCGATTCGCAGTTCGATTATTTGCCTTCTAACGTCAACATTGCACTCGTAACCGCTCCTATGATTTCAGTGATCATGACCTATGCGGAGGTGGAGTTTATAAAAGCGGAGCTGGCACTGGCCGGTGTTATTACAGCTGATGCCAAAGCGCATTACGAAAACGGCGTGAAGGCAGCCGTAGAGCAATGGGGCCTGACCTTGCCTGCCACTTATTTCGAGAACCCTGCCACTGCCTTCGATAACACACTGGAGCGCCTGATGCTGCAGAAATATTATGCCCTTTACTTCAACGATTACCAGCAGTGGTTCGAGTACCGCCGCACCGGCCTGCCTGTGCTGCCTAAAGGCGAGGACTTGCTGAACAACGGCATGATGCCCGTACGCTTCCGCTACCCGACCACTGTGGTAACGAACAACAACGCCAACTACAAAAAAGCACTTGAGTCGATGGGCACCGACGACATCAATACAAAAGTGTGGTGGGAGAGATAGAAGACTTGTGCCGAACGGAATTATTCTAATGAAAAGACCCTCCAGAAGCTTTTTGGGTAGTTTGGCTTCAAGGGCATAGCCTTTTATTAAAATTGACTTTTACTGGCACACTGCCTGAACCGGCAGCAGTGCTTTACAAAACATAACATGTCACAGAAAAGAAGAACATTCCTGAAATCACTTGGCCTGGCTGGCTTCGGCCTCACGCTCAGCACCGACCTGCTGCAGGCTAAACCTGCTGTTCCGGCAAAAGGCAAAGACTTATCGGTCATTTCTATAAAAGGCCGGGTGCAGGCGCAGGGCAAAGGTCTTGCCGGCGTAGCCGTGTCGGATGGCATAAACGTAACGCAAACCGATGCTAAAGGAAATTACGAACTGGCCAGCAATGCCACTGCCGATTTTGTACGCGTATCGGTGCCGCGGGGCTATGCCTTTACCAACGACAAAGGCATTGCCCGCTTCTACAAAAAAATAGAGCCTGCCAACGGACGCTTTAGAGCCGATTTTGAGCTGGAGAAGTTACAGCAGGACGATAGCAAACACAACTTTATTGTTTGGGCCGATCCGCAGATGATTTCCGAAGCAGACGCAGAACAGTTAAAAACGGTATCTGCTCCCGATACGCAACAACTGGTGAAAAGCTACGGCCCCGATGCGCTGTTCCATGGCTTTGGCTGCGGCGACCTGGTATGGGATAAGTTCGAACTGTTCGACGATTACAAAGAAGCGGTTTCTACCACCAGCATCCCGTTTTTCCAGGTTATCGGTAACCACGACATGGACCTCGATGCCCGTACCGACGATCTTTCTGCGCGCACCTTTAAAGAACTTTTTGGCCCCACCTACTACTCTTTTAACCGCGGAGAGGTGCATTACGTGGTACTCGACGATGTCTTTTTTATAGGAGTATCTAAAAAGTACATCGGTTACATTACAGAGCAGCAACTGGCCTGGCTGGAGCAGGACCTGGCGCTTGTAAAGCCTGGCACAACCGTTGTGGTTAACCTACATATTCCGGCTTACACCAGGCAGCACATCCGCAGCAACGAAAAAGAAGAATCGATGGGAGGAGTGGTTGCAAACAGAAAAGAACTTTACCGGTTGCTGTCTCCTTACAAGGCGCATATTATGTCGGGGCACACGCACTTTAACGAGAAGATTGTAACCGGCGATAACCTGGTGGAGCACGTGCACGGCACTGTGTGCGGCGCCTGGTGGACCGGCCCCATCTGCTACGATGGCACTCCTAATGGCTACGGTGTGTACGAAGTGACCGGTGGCGAGGTAAAGTGGTACTACAAATCGGTGGGCCACCCCAAGCAGCACCAGATGCGCGTGTACCCGGTAGGAGCCGTGCCCGAAATGCCACAGCAACTGGCTGTAAACGTCTGGAACTGGGACCCCGCCTGGAAGGTGGAGTGGTTGGAAGATGGCAAGCGCATGGGCGAAATGCAACGCCAAACCGGCCTGGACCCGCTCTCGGTGGAGCTGCACCTGGGAGCGCAAAAACCAGCGAAACACAAGTGGGTAGAGCCGCACTCCACCGATCACCTGTTCTTTGCTAAGCCATCTGCCGCAGCCCAGCGCATCACCATTCAGGTAACAGATCGGTTCAATACCGTTTTTAAGGAAGAAGTAGATATGAAGGAACTGAGCCGCTTGTAAAATTAGGCCACGTACAATACCAATTAGTACCAAAAAGCCAGGGTTTCCCCTGGCTTTTTCTTTACTCATGGATATACTACTTGTGTTTTGCCTGCAGAATCGAAAAAAAATTACCAGCTGTTCGTTTAAATTCCTATCTTAAAAACTGATTTACAAAACCTTTAGCAGGGCACTCCCGATGTCGGGTTTCCCTTGCCCAAAAAAGGAGCAAATTTCTTCGGAAGGCCTGTTTTATTTAAATAATTAGAGTGCTGTATCTTTTTTAAATGAACGATTGGTAGTTCGTTTTTAAATAACACAACTACCACCGGCACCTGCTTATGGCGCTTTACAGTTCCGGGTGCACTAGCTCCTGAAGAAATGATGGTGCCATGAACGCAATAGAAATAACCTTAAAAAGAACGCTGATACAAAAGCAAACGCTGTGACTATGATCAACTACAAAAGCTGCCTTTGGGCGGTACTGTTCTCTTCTGCTACTATGGTGGCTGGCTTAACCGGCTGTTCCCAAAAAGTAGAGCAATCTTCTGCGGATACTGATGATTGGACCAACCTGTTTGACGGCAAAACACTTGATGGCTGGAAACGGGTGGCTGGCGAGGCACCATACGAGGTACAGGACGGAGCCATTGTTGGCACCACCATCGCCAATACCCCCAACACTTTTCTGGTAACAGAGCAGGAGTACGGCGACTTTGTGCTTGAACTAGAAGCCATGATGGACAGCAACGAAAGCAACTCAGGCATACAAACCAGGAGCCACTTCGACCCCGAAGCCAACAATGGCAAAGGCCGCGTGTATGGCCGGCAGGTAGAGTTCGACCCATCGGAGCGGGACTGGAGCGGCGGTATTTATGATGAAGCACGCAGAGGCTGGCAATATCCGCTTACCCTGAACCCACAGGCGCAGGAGGCCTTTAAAGTAGGAACTTATAACAAGATCAGGATTGAGTGCATTGGCAACACCACCAAAACCTGGATAAACGAAGTACCGGTGGCGTATATAGTAGATACCATTGATGCCAGTGGCTTTATCGGCCTGCAGGTGCACTCGGTGGGGAAAGCCGAACACGCAGGTAAAAAGGTATACTTCAGAAACATCCGTATTAAAACAACCGACCTGGAGCCAACTCCTTTTCCGGAAGGGGTGTATGTGGTGAACAACGAACCAAATGCCCTGACACCTTATGAACAGGAAAACGGCTGGAAACTACTATTCGACGGAAAATCGACGGATGGCTGGGTGGGTGCTCATAAAAAAAATTTCCCGGAAAGAGGGTGGGAAGTAGCAGCTGGTGCCCTTACGGTATTGCCCTCTGGCGGAGCAGAGTCTACGAACGGTGGCGATATAGTGACTACCCAGAAATACAGTGCTTTCGATTTGTCTTTCGACTACAGACTTACGCCTGGCGCTAACAGTGGTGTAAAGTATTTTGTAACCCTGAGCGAGCAAAATACAGGATCGGCCATTGGGCTGGAATACCAGGTGCTGGACGATGAACGTCACCCCGATGCAAAAATGGGCCGCGACGGCAACCGCACCCTGGCTTCGCTTTACGACCTGATGACAGCAGATAAGCCTAATCGATTTCTGCGCCCGATCGGGGAGTGGAACAAAGGCCGTATAGTGGTGCACCCCGATAACAAAGTAGAACATTTCCTGAATGGCATAAAAGTGCTGGAGTACGTGCGGGGCTCCGAAGAGTTCAGAAATCTGGTGGCGAACAGCAAATACAAGAACTGGGAAAACTTTGGCGAAGCTTCCGAAGGACACATCCTGCTCCAGGACCACGGCGACAGAGTCAGCTTCCGGAGCATTAAGATAAAAGAGTTGAAGTGACCCTTGGAGGAAAGTAAACCAAAAAGCTTTAGAAGGCTGTTTTCATTAGAATAATTGGTTATGAGGTAGAAGATAGTTTTCATTTCTACTTGTATCACCTCCACTTTTTGTCATCCAGGAGAGATCTTGTAGGCGATATCCGATAGCTTCGGCTATGGAATGTTTGGCCTAAGTTCGTAAAGCTGCTGCTCTTTATTTAACTGCAGCGGCCGGTTATTTCATTGCTTGAGTCTTTGTTCTTTTTGTCTTGATACAAAAAGAACAAGAAAATCAAGATGCTCTAAACTTGCTGAACACTCAGACAGTGGAGCCTCAAATGGTGCACCTGGCAAATGGGTTCCTTTGTTGCTGCTTGCCGAAATACACAAAGAAGGGGAAGCTATCGCACATTGGCTTCTTTTAACTATTAGCTAACTTCTAGTATCTAACATCTAACATCTAGAATCTAAATCGCAACTATGGAAATCAAAGACAATAACTCCCGCAGAGAATTTCTGAAAAAAACGGCCTTAGGTACACTTGGCTTCTCTTTAATGGGGCTCAGTGCCAGCAGCTACAGCCGCATACTAGGTGCCAACGATCGGGTGCAGGTCGGTATTGTAGGCTACTCTAACCGGTTTAGAGACTCGCTTTATCCGTCGTTTATGAACCATGCCAAAGAACTGAACTTCGAGTTTGTAGGTGTGTCCGATATCTGGAACCGCAGGCGCGAGGAGGCGGAGGCTTTTGTAAAAGCTAAAGGAGGCGGAAAGCTGAAGAAGTTCCGAAACAACGAGGAGCTTTATGCCAGCAAAAACCTAGATGCCGTTATTATCAGCACCGCCGATTTTCAGCATGCGCTGATGGGGGTGGAGGCGGTGCGAAACAACAAAGATGCGTACATCGAAAAGCCGATGGCCGAAACCATGGAAGATGCCCGCGCCATTTTAAAAGCAGTGGAAGAAACTGGCAAGATCGTGCAGATTGGCTCCCAACGCCGCAGTGCCCCAAATTATATTGCCGCGAACGAGTACATCAGGTCAGGGAAATTTGGCGACATAAAAATGGTGGAAATGAGCTGGAACGTGAACCAGCCGGGCCGCTGGCGTTTGCCGCAGCTAGTGAAGGAAATACGAGAGCAGGATACCGATTGGAACCGTTTTCTGATGGACCGTCCCAAAGTAGCCTGGGACCCGCGCAAATACCTGGAGTACCGCCTTTTCTGGCCCTATTCCTCGGGCATTCCGGGGCAGTGGATGTCGCACCAGATCGATACTGTGCATTGGTTTACGGGGCTGGAGTATCCTCGTAGTGTAGTGGCAAACGGAGGAATTTATATGTGGCAGGATGGCCGCGAAAACCCCGATACCATGACGGCCGTGTTCGACTACGGACCAGCCAACGAGGCAGCCAAAGGGTTTCAGGTAGTGTACTCGTCCAGGTTCAGTAACTCAGCTGGCGGAGTAAAAGAGCTCTATTACTCCAACGGCGGCATGCTCAACCTCGATACAAATAAAATAACTCCGGAAGGCGGGCTATCGAAGGAGCAGGCGCAGGCAATGGGCATGCAGCCAAACCGGCTCGAGGAGTTTACCTTGCCTAGCCAGGCAGGAGGCACTGCCACATCCGTGAACATGGGCGGCGACCCTACTACCTCGCTGCACATGCGCAACTGGATGGAGTGCGTGCGAAACCGTAAAACACCCAATGCCTCCGTTCAGGCCGGCTACAACCACTCCGTTGCCACCATCATGACCCGCGTAGCCGTACAGACCGGCAAGCGCATTACGTTCGATGCTGTAAAGCAGGAGGTCGTTCAGAGCTGACATAAAGCCCATTTACTTCATAAAAGGCTCTTGTACCAGCAGTACAAGAGCCTTTTATTATTTTGTCTTAAGCCACGACCAAAGTTTACCGTCGCTGGTTTTGTAGCCTATCAGCCCCGCATTTTTAGCATAGTAAAACTCTTTAATGCTTGTAGCAGTTGGGCTTACGTTTACGACCTTTTCCACGAACTGAATATTATTTCCCAGCAGCTGGAAGTCCGGAAAGTATTCTCTGTCGAAACCTTGGTAGGTATAGTAGTGGCCTTGCGCAATTGTTACACGAGGCTCTCCGGGATCTGCTTTGCTGGTGAGCTTTATGGTAGTGTCGTAACCTTCTACCTCCAGGTGCAAATTTTGCTTCTGACTTTCGAAATTTATGGTAACAGCCTGATAATTGATCACATTCTTTTTTACGCTATACTTCGAGTGGTTCTTCACTGTAATCTGCATCAGGTCTTCTTCATCAAGCTCACTGTAGAACGTACGTGTCGTACTAAATTCAGGAGCCAACCAGTCTCTGGTTTCTGCAGGTAAGGGATTGGGAGTGTCTTTGGTGCAGGAGGCCAGGAGCAACAGCAACAAGAAGGGGAGGAGTAGGTGCAGTTTTTTCATATATAGCGGCAACGCAATAAATATGCCACTTGAACTTTAAGGTGATTGGTTGTGGCTCAGGAAAGGATGGGGCCGGAGGAAGTTACCTGTTTCAGCAGCACATTGGTATAACCCTTGGCTTAAAAATGCCCGTTTTGCTTCTGAAGGCCAATTTCATCTGAATAATTAGGACCATATCTGTAACAGAAAAACCTTTAATGGAAATGGACAGGTTAATAAAAATGACAGTGGACCAGTTCCTAATTCGCTACTACCGCACGACTTAGATTACTAGCAGATTTCGCTTATTCTTGAAAACCAGGTGCGTTCAAGTTAGTTAACCAAACGGGCCAATCTCTATTCCAGGGTCAGCGCTCCAATTATTCTAATAGAAATAGCCTCCAGAAGGCTTCTTGGCAAAATTCTGCCAAGGGTAAACCTACTTCATTTCGAAGGCATGTACGTAGTGGCAGCCAAAATCAAGCTTACACTTATAAGGCTGTTCTTCCATAAAAACACCTGCAGTAACAGAAGCCACCTGTAAACGGCTGAATCTGTGCAATGACAATAGTATGGCGTTGAGCTAATTTATCTCCTTTTAGCAGCAACTCGCTTTCCTGACTTTTGCCTGTTTATGAACAACGTATGCAGCAGGTAACTTACAATCGGGCTATTGTGTACTGGCTCTTGAGCGGTGCAGTTTTAATTTTGGCAATGGTCGTAGTCGGGGGTATTACACGCCTAACCGGCTCCGGCCTCTCCATGGTGGAGTGGAACGTTATTTCGGGCACGTTGCCTCCGCTGAACGAGGCTGCCTGGGTCACGATGTTTGAAAAGTATAAGCAGTTTCCGGAGTACCAGAAACTGAACGTAGGCATGACACTCGACGGGTTTAAGCAAATTTTCTGGTGGGAGTACCTGCACCGCCTGCTCGGTCGTTTTATCGGCCTTGTGTTTATAGTACCTTTCATTTATTTTCTGGTAAAAAGGCAGCTTAACGGCTGGTTGTTTGAGCGTTTGCTGGTCATACTGCTGCTGGGTGTTGTACAGGGTTTTATGGGCTGGATTATGGTAAAGAGTGGCCTCGTAGATAACCCACATGTTAGCCACTACCGCCTGGCAGCGCACTTTCTGCTGGCGCTGGCCCTGATCGGTGTTATTCTCTGGACCGTAGCCGACCTAACCACCCGCAGGCAAGAACGGGTAACTTCTAAGCCCTTGTTAAAGCTCTCCAAAGTAGTGCTGGCCGCTATACTGGTCCAAATTATTTTCGGCGCCTTTGTGGCTGGTCTTAAAGCTGGGTTTTATTACAACACCTTTCCGCTGATGAATGGCGAATTTTTTCCTTCGCATTTAAAAGGGTTTCTGCCCTGGTCAGAGCTGCTCAACAGCGGTACGGTAGTTCAGTTTGTGCACCGCTGGGCTGGGGTTCTGGTGCTCCTGGTCATTCTATTTTTCTGGTACAGCAGCCGCCGCTACACCATGTCTTCGGGTGTGCAATTGCTTATTGTGCTGCTGGTGCTCATAGCGTTTGTGCAGCTGGGGCTGGGCATTGTAACGCTGCTCCTGGCGGTGCCTGTCAGTCTGGGGGTGCTGCACCAGGTAGTGGCTGTGTTGCTGTTTTCGGTTAGTGTGCTGGCGGTGCATCAGTTATCGGTAGGCTGCAGGGCAGTAAAAGCTTAGCCACACAGTGTAGCTCCTGGTTTTTTGTATGGTGTGTTGCTCAGGTAGCATTGGCTGAGGTAGAAAGTGTGTTCACAATCAGACAGCAACTGTCCGTTTTTAAACAGCCAACAGGACAGCAGTACGACCCAACTGGTTGAATAAAGAGCATAAAGAGGCTTTCGTAGAAGTGGCATACCTGTTGGTATGGATGATGGTGAAGCGACGGGTTACCGCTATTGGACCTGTTGCCGCTGGTTTACACAAAACACCACATCTACACTATGAAAAAACTATTACTACCCCTGCTTTTGCTACTGCTGTTGCAGGCGAAGGCCCAGCAGGCCGGTATTACCGGGTTTGTACAAGATGAATTCCGCCAGCCAGTGGAGTTTGCGAATGTGGCGCTGTTGCGTGCCGCAGACTCCACGTTGGTAAAAGGCTCCCTGACCGATGCTTCCGGTACTTTTGTGTTCGATAACCTGCCAGCCACCAGCTATTACGTGGTAGCCATGATGGTTGGTTTTTCCAAAACACAAAGTCCTGAAATTACACTTGCCACAGGGGCAGAACAGGTACAGCTACAGCCGCTGGTGCTGCAACAGGCTGCCACCAATTTAAAGGAAGTGGTGGTGGAAGGGCAGAAACCCCTGATAGAGCAACACCTCGATAAAACCGTGCTGAATGTTGAAAACAGCATTATCGCTGCCGGAAGCACTGCCCTGGAGGTACTGGAGAAAGCTCCCGGAGTCTCCATCGACCAAAACGAAAACATTAGCATGCGCGGCCGGCAAGGTGTTATAGTTATGATTGACGGAAAACCCACGCAAATGACCGGAACTGAGTTGGCGAACCTATTGCGGGGCATGTCGGCTAATGCTGTAGAAAAAATCGAACTCATTACTAACCCATCGGCCAAATACGATGCAGCCGGTAACGCAGGCATAATCGACATTAAACTGAAGCGAGCGAATAACCTGGGCACTAACGGCACCGTGTCCTCATCATTCGGGCAAGGCCAGTACAGTAAATCGAACCAGGGGCTGCAGCTTAACAACAGATCGAGCAAGTTTAATGTGTTTGGCAACTACAATTATGTGTATCGAAGCGATTTTACGCAACTCGATATTTACCGTCAGTTTTTCGATAGTGAGGGCGCTTACAAAGGTACCTACGACCAGCAGAACAGGTTTAACTTTAGAGTAAACAGCCACACCCTTCGCCTCGGGGCCGACTACTTTTTAACTCCCGGAACAGTTATAGGTGTGGTGACAAACGGTTTTCTGCTGGATATTAACCGCGATAACTTTAACCGCTCCAATATATATGGCATGCCCGAACGAGCCGAATCTTATTTTCTGACCAACGCCATTGCCGGACACGACCGTAACAACCAGGGGCTCAATTTCAACATAAAGCACACCCTCGACAGCCTTGGCCGTGAGATAAGCGCCGACCTGGATTACCTCCTGTACCATAACCACGACAGACAGAACTTTACTACCAACTACTACAACCAACTGAACGAAACGACACAGGCGGCTTACCTGCTGCACGGAGGCTTAAACGGCTCCTTAAAAATTAGATCAGCTAAAATAGATTATACACAGCCCTGGCAGGCAGTAGGCGGCACACTGGAGGCAGGCTTAAAGAGCAGCCTCGTAACTGCCGACAACAACCTCACCTTTTATGACCGCAGCAATGGCAACGAAGTGCTGGACACAGACAAAAGCAACCACTTTGTGTATAGAGAGCACATACATGCAGCCTACCTGAACAGTTCTAAAAAGTGGGAAAGCATAAGCCTGCAACTTGGCCTACGACTAGAGAACACGCAAGCCAAGGGCCAGCAGCTAACCGATGGGCAGGAGTTTGACCGTACCTACACGCAGCTTTTTCCGAGTGCCTTTTTGGGTTACACAGTTTCTAAGAAAAACGAAGTAGGTTTGTCGGTGAGCCGCAGAATTAACAGACCCTCTTATAGCCAGCTCAACCCGTTTAAGAACTTCTTAGACCCAAGCACCTATTCTGCCGGAAACCCGTTTCTGCGGCCCGAATTATCGTATTCGTTTGAGTTTTCGCATACCTACGACCAGCGCTTCACAACAAAATTTGGCTATAGCCGCACCACCGATGTACTAATTCAGGTACTTGCTCCCGATATGGCCGCCGAAAAACTGGTAGCCCAAACCATGCAAAACCTCGCCCAGCTAGATTATTACAGCCTGACAGTTTCTGCTCCGGTTAGTATAGGGAGTTGGTTTAGCAGTGTTAACAACGGCACATTTTACTATGCGCTCTACCAGGGTAACCTGGCCCGGACGAACCTGAACAATGGCCGGCCCTCTTACACCCTGAACTCAAACAATACTGTAAAGCTAAACAGAGGCTGGTCGGCTGAGGTAACAGGAGAGGTAAGATCG